>JAQULY010000026.1 GCA_028718445.1 Kiritimatiellia bacterium | reverse complement strand
TGCCGACAGAGACGATGTCAAAAAATGGCTGCAGGAATGCATATGTCCGGGACTTAGGATTGCGAATCAACTACCCCTGCGCCCTAACGACAGATTGACACCACGGCCTGCGTGCCGCGATAATCGCGCTCATGAAGACTGTGCGTTTCGGTATTATCGGGTGCGGCCTGATGGGCCGCGAGTTCGGCAGCGCCGCGCTGCGCTGGTGCCATCTGACAGACGTGGACGTCAAACCGGAAATCGTCGCCGTGTGCGACGCCAATCCGGCGATGACGGCCTGGTTCAAGGCCAACTGCCCCACGGTCAGGCAGGAGACCTCGGATTATCGCGCGCTGCTGGCCAACGCCGACGTGGATGCCGTCTATGTGGCGGTGCCGCACAATCTGCACGCCGAAGTCTATTGCGCCGCCATCGCCGCCGGCAAGCACCTGATGGGCGAGAAGCCCTTCGGCATAGACCTGGCCGCCAACGAGCGCATCATGGCCGCCATCCGCCAACACCCCGAGGTCTTCGTGCGCTGCAGCTCGGAGTCCATCTTCTTTCCAGCGGTGCAGCGCATCGCGCAGTTGTTCGAGGCCGATGCCTTCGGACGCATCATCCAGGTCGAGAGCGGCTTCCTGCATTGCAGCGACATGGATCCCGGCAAGCCGATCAACTGGAAGCGCATGATGCGCCTGAACGGCGAGTACGGCAGCATGGGCGATCTGGGCATGCACGCCTGCCATTTCCCCTTCCGCGCCGGCTGGCGGCCGGCCAACGTGCGCGCCGTGCTGTCGAAGATTGTCGCCCAGCGTCCCGACGGCAAGGGCGGCATGGCGCCTTGCGAGACCTGGGACAACGCCACCTTGCTGTGCTCCGCCGCCGACAGTGGCGGTCAGGAGTTCCCGCTGACGATCAAGACCTTCCGCATCGCGCCCGGCCACAAGAACAGTTGGTACCTGGAAGTGTACGGCACGCGCGGCTCCGCCCGTTGGAGCAGCAAACAGATCAACACGGTCGAGATCATGCAGTACCAGCCGGGCGGCGAGCAGCCCTGGCAGGTGCTCGACATGGGACACGAGATGGCCTTTAAGACGCTGACCGGCGTGAACTTCGAAGCTGGCTTCTCCGACTCGATCCTGCAGATGTGGGCCGCCTTCCTGCACGAGCTGGCTCATGGCGCGCCCAAACGCCGCTTCGCCGGCTGCGTCACGCCGGAGGAGGCCGCTCTCAGCCATCGTCTCTTTACCGCGGCACTCGCCTCGCAGAAGGAGGCGCGCACGGTCGAGGTGTAGACGAAGGAAAATGACGGAATCTCGCGAACAGGCAGTCCCGCACCGCCGGCGCATCGGTCTGGCGCTGGGCGGTGGCGGCGCGCGCGGGTGGGCGCATCTGGGAGTGTTGCGCCGCTTGCAGGAGTTGCGGTTGCCGATCGCCTGCGTGGCCGGCACCAGCATGGGCGCGATCGTAGGCGCCGCTTTTGCCGCCGGCCGGATGGATGTGCTGGAGGATCTGGCGCGGCACCTGGACTGGAAACGGGCGGCCCAACTCTTTCTGGAGGTCGGTCTGCCTCGTTCTGGCCTGCTGACGGGCAGCCACATCGAGCGTTTTCTGAAAGACATGCTCGCCGTGGAGAAGATCGCCGATCTCGGCCTGCCCTTCGCGGCCGTGGCGGCGGACATCGAATCGCGCGAGGAAGTGGTGCTGCGGCACGGCAACGTGGTCGCGGCCATTCGCGCCAGCATCGCGCTGCCCGGCATCTTTACGCCGGCTCACTACGATGGGCATCATCTGATAGACGGCGGCATGATCAATCCCCTGCCGGTAAATGTGGCCCGCGCGATGGGGGCCGATATCGTCATCGCCGTGGATGTCAATCTCCGCCCCGGTTGCGGTGTCGAACTACCGGCTGTCGCGGCAGCGGCGGGCGGGAGCCATGGTCAGACTCGCGCCGCGGCCATGCTCGAACGGGTGCTGACACGCATGCCCAAGCTGAAGCAGCCCGTGGAAACGGCCATGCAGCGTTGGGTCGCAAACCGCTCTAGTCCCTCGATCTTCGACGTGCTGACGCTTTCCAGCCGCATGATCGAGAGCGTCATCACGCGCGACCGTTTGCGCGAGGACAAACCCGATATTCTGATTCAGCCGGCGGTGGGCGACATCGCCACGCTCGACTTCCAGCGTGCTGCACCGGTCATCGCCGCCGGCACGGCCGCCGTGCAGGAACACCTGGAGGAACTGCAGGCGTTGGCCAACGCCCGGTAGTATGCACCATTCCGGAAGAGCGGACACCTTCCTCCCGGCCAGTGCGGCGGAAATGCGCCGGCGCGGCTGGGATGCCGCCGATGTCATCCTGGTCAGCGGGGATGCCTACATTGACTCGCCCTTCTCCGGCGCGGCGCTGATCGGCCGCGCGCTGGAGGCGCGCGGGCTGCGCGTGGGCCTGATCGCGCAGCCGGACACCGCGGGACTCGACGACATTCGCCGCCTGGGCGCGCCGCGGCTCTGCTGGGGCGTGACCGCCGGGTGCGTGGACTCTATGGTGGCCAACTACACCGCCGCGGGCAAGCGTCGACGACAGGACGACTTCACGCCCGGCGGCGCAAATGACCGGCGACCGGATCGTGCCTGCATCGTCTACTCCAATCTGATCCGCCGCGCCTTTCGTCCCTGCGCGCCGATCGTGCTCGGCGGCATCGAAGCCAGCCTGCGGCGCATCGCGCATTACGACTTCTGGAGCGATAGCGTGCGGCGCTCGATCCTGCTGGACGCCAAGGCCGACGCGCTGGTCTACGGTATGGGCGAACGCAGCTTCGGCGAACTGGTCGAATGCCTGCGCGACGGCCGCGACTGGCGCAACCTGCGCGGTCTCTGCCGGGTGGCGGCCTGCAAACCCGACGACGCGCTCGAACTGCCGGCTTTCGAGGAGGTCGCGCCGGCGGCGGCACGGCGGGACGACGGGGACGGCATGTCCGCGCGGCGGGCCTTCCTGACGATGACGCGCACATTCATGTCCAATCAGGACTGGCGCACGGCGCGTACGCTGGCGCAACGGCACGAGAACCGTTGGGTGGTGCAGACTCCGCCGGCCGAGCCGCTCAGCAGCGCCGAACTCGACGCCGTTCACGCCTTACCTTTCCAACGCGAGGCCCACCCGGGCGATGCCGCCCGGGGCGAAGTGCGTGCACTCGAGACCATCCGTTTTGCGATCGCCACCCATCGCGGCTGCTATGGCGGGTGCAACTTCTGCGCGATCGCGGCGCACCAGGGACGGCTGGTCCGTTCCCGCAGCGAGGACTCGATCCTGGCGGAGGCACGGCGTTTCACGGAGCATCCCCGCTTTCGCGGCGTCATTAGCGACGTCGGCGGCCCTACCGCCAACATGTACGGCATCGAATGCGCGCGCAAGCAGCGCGAAGGCGCCTGCGCGGATCGCCACTGCCTTTATCCGCGGGTCTGCCCGTCACTGCGGCCGGACCATGCCGCGCAGACGCGCCTGCTGAAGCGTCTGCGCGAGGTGCCTGGAATCCGGCACGTCTTCGTGGCCTCCGGCGTGCGCCACGACCTGGTCATCGCCGACAGCGCGCATGGTGACGAGTATCTGGAGGAATTGGCGGCGCACCATGTGTCGGGCCAGCTTAAACTCGCCCCCGAGCATTGCGAGCGGCGCGTGCTCGAACTGATGGGCAAGCCCGATACGGCTGCGCTCCTGGAGTTCAAGCGTCGTTTCGACGACATCAGCCGGCGGTTGGGGAAACGGCAGTATCTGACCTACTACTTCATCGCCGCGCATCCCGGCTGCGACGACAACGACATGCGCACACTGCGCGACTTCGCCGTGCGCCACCTGCATCTGCTGCCCGAACAGGTCCAAGTCTTCACGCCCACGCCCTCGACGATCTCGACGGCGATGTACTGCACGGGACTCGATTACGTTACGGGCCGGCCCCTCTACGTGGCGCGCGGCGCTCGCGCGCGGGAAGCGCAGAAGCGGGTGTTGATCCCTGATCGCGCGATGGCTCGCGCGACGAAGTTGGCGGGCAGGCTCGCGGCGGGGACATGCGCGTCGAACCACTTCTCGGGGGCGGTCTCCCAACCTCTGCCAAGCATGAAATTGTAGGCCGCTCGCCGCAGACCTTCGCCCAGCATGCGCAGGTCGGGGGCGGCCGGTTCGTCGTAGGGGATCTCGTTGCGCGCGAAGACCGGCCCAGCCGCCGGCACGGGACGTAGGCGCAGTCCGAAGGCGGCAGGATTGGCGGCCATCGGACTGTGGCAGGTCAGAGCGAAGCGGTGCCAGTAGACCGAATGCAGCGCGCCGGCAACAAAGAGCTGGCGCACGTACTCCAGGGCATCAACCGTCTCCTGGACCGTCTGGGTCGGGAAACCGTACATCAGGTAGGCGTGCACCAGTATTCCGGCATCCGCCAGCGCGCGGCAGGCGCAGGCCGCCTGGCGCAGCGTGATGCCCTTGTCCATCAGCGCCAGCAGGCGGTCATGCGCGCACTCCAGTCCGCCCGTGACCGCCACGCAACCGGCCTGCGCCATGAGGGCCGCCAGGGAGGGTGTTAAGGCGCGCTCGAAACGAATGTTGCCCCACCAGCAGAGGTCGGCCTGTTGCGCGATCAGTCGTCGCGACAGCTGCGCCAGCAGCGCCGGCGCCAGCGCCTCGTCGGTGAAGTGAAAGCCCGAGCGGCCGGTTTCGCGCTGGAGTCTCAGCAGTAACGCCGCCGCCTCGTCGGGATCGGGCGGCGCATAGCGCGAGATATAGTCCAGCGAGGTATCGCAGAAACGGCACTTGCGCCAGTAGCAGCCATGCGCCAGTTGCAGCTTGATCCAGCAGCCGTCGGACCAGAGCCGGTGCATGGGATTGGGCATCTCGATCATGGAGATGTAGCGGTCCAATGGCAGGCCGGCGAAGTCGGGAGTCGGCCGGTGCGGACGCCGGCGGCGCGACGTGCAGGCGGAGGCGTCGCCGGCCCGGTAGCGCACCTGGCCGCGCTCGCGCGTGAAGGTGCGAACCAGCGGCAGACGTTGCCGGCGGCAGACGTTTTCCGCCAGGCGCCGCAGCGGCTCCGCGCCGTCGTCGAGGCAGATGTAGTCCACGAACTCGAAGATGGCGGGATCGGTCAGCTCGCGCAACTCGGTATTGACGAAGCCGCCGCCGAGGGCTATGCGTGTGCGCGGAGCGACACGCCGCGTGCGCTGCGCGGTGCGCAGCGCGCCATAAAGCGTGCCGGGAAACGGGACGGTCAGTCCAATCAACGCCGGCCGATGGCGCGCCAACGCCGCGTCGGTCAGTTCGTCCAGTCGCCGCGTCACGAGGTTGGGACGCCCCGCCAGCGCGCGCGCCAGCGGCGCGAAGGTTGTCAGCGACGCGGCCAGGCTCTCGCCATAGCGGGCAAAACCGAAAAAGGGGTCAACTCCCTCGCGCACCGCGTCGGCCAGATCGTCCAGGTAGAGGCTGGCCATGTGCTTGGCGCGGTCGGCCACGGACATGGCGCCGAAGACGCCGCCGGCATTCTCCAGTTCATCGACGTGTGCCCAGCGCGGGCCTTCGGGCAGCCAGGAGCGCGAGACGATGCGATAGGCCAGCGTCGGGTCGGCGCCCTGGAGAAAGCGGATGACGCCGGCGACGGTGTGCCGGTATTGCACCGCCTGTCCAAGAAAACTCGAGACCGCCGGTGAAGCCAGGCGGGAGGAGCCGCGGCCCGACGGCCTGGCGTGTCCGCGCCGGCGCAGCGCCAGCTCCAGGTCGCGCAGACCGTCCGGGGTGAACAGCCGCAGGACCAGCGCGAGCGAGAGGTCCTCCTGTGCCGTGTCGAAGCCATGCGCGCGCAGGCCGCCGCTCAGCACCGTTGTGGCGGGGTAGGGCGCGTTGGTCTGTACCAGCGGCGGGGTGATGAGCAGAATGGGCGGCATGCAGAGCTCGTGCTTTCCTCTGATTGGCACCAGCGTAGGCGGGAGAGTCCGCGCGGTCAAGCCGGCGATAGGGCGCCGGTAGGGCAAAGGCGCGTGTCAACACGGTTGACCAGTTGGAGCATATGGGGAGAAACGCTCAACGCGTAATGCCCAACGTCGCGAGTCTTTACACGGCTTTGTCGAACCGCACGAAGGTTTTGGCCGAATGCTCAACGTTCGAACCACAGAT
This sequence comes from Kiritimatiellia bacterium, assembly GCA_028718445.1. Taxonomy (GTDB): domain Bacteria; phylum Verrucomicrobiota; class Kiritimatiellia; order RFP12; family JAAYLN01; genus JAQULY01. The sequence goes on along the minus strand of JAQULY010000026.1, from coordinate 16,590 downwards.
TTCCGAATAATGAACCGCAGAATGTCGAAGTCCTTCATGATTTGGGGCGCGTGATTCGTTGATCCGCGGTTCGTGCCGGTCTCAGGTACTGTGAGGCACTAGTCTCCCCTGCGCCACCTACCGGCCGGGACGGCCGGCTCCAGGGATGCGTTTGGAGACGGCGGTCCCCGCCGTTACCAGCGCCAATGCGTCCGCCTGGAGACGGCGGTCCCCGCCGTCACCGGCGCCAGTTCGTCCGTTTGGAGACGGCGGTCCCCGCCGTTACCCGCGTCAGCGCGTCCGTCTGGAGACGGCGGTCCCCGCCGTTACCAGTGCCAATGCGTCCGCCTGGAGACGGCGGTCCCCGCCGTTGCCCGCCCTTTCCCCCTATCGCCACGACACATCATAAACCTTGCCTTGGAAGGCCCATTCGTCAGACGTCTTCACCAATCCCGCTCTGACCGGATTCATGCGCGTATAGCTCAGCTTCTCCTCGTAGTTCTCCCGAGTTCGCATCTGCGTGTCCCAACAATCCTCCTGAAAGATGCAGTGTAGATCGGGCTCGGTCTCACCGACCATGCGTTTCCAGTAGCCAACCCAACGCTTGACGGACGGCGGTTCGAACCCGTTGGGTGAGCAGAAGAAATGCATATGGTCGGGCATCAGCAGGTACCACCCAACCAGCCAGCTTGATGCTTCGCGCCACGTCTGTGTCAACGCTCGCGCCACATGCGCGCACGCCAGGATCGGCCGTCTTCCCTGGGCGCACACGGTCACGAACAACAGCACGGGCTGGTTGTGCCGACGAATGGGCGTCGGATGTGCCGGGTGGTGACCGCAATGAGGTGGAGACGGCGGTCCCCGCCGTTCCGAGAGACCGGCCGGGACGGCCGGCTCCAGTACGTTTGGCGACGGTGGTCCGCGCCGTGTGTCCTGGGGCCTTGGAGTTGTCAGAATATGATATCGCATGCCAATATACTGAAGGAACCAAGCGGCTGAATTTCCGCCACCTCGGATACATATATTTCTGACTTATGGCCCTGCCGTTGCCAGACCCCCACTGGCGCCATCTCCCCTGCGCCACCTACCGGCCGGGACGGCCGGCTCCAGAGGTGCGTTTGGAGACGGCGGTCCCCGCCGTTACCCGCGCCAGAGGTGCGTTTGGAGACGGCGGTCCCCGCCGTTACCCGCGCCAGGGGTGCGTTTGGAGACGGCGGTCCCCGCCGTTACCCGCGCCAGAGGTGCGCTTGGAGACGGCGGTCCCCGCCGTTACCCGCGCCAGGGGTGCGCTTGGAGACGGCGGTCCCCGCCGTTCCGAGAGACCGGCCAGGACGGTCAGGGACACCGGGGAGAGATGCCTAACGGCAAGCGCTCGACAGACCCGTCTTGACTGGCAGATGGTGCTCGTCCTATGCTCCAAGTCGTAAGACGCGCACACTGCTGCAGAGCAGAGATTTTTCTGTTCCCACAAGGGATACTATGGATCGGGGAACTGAAGAAGAGACACGAGCGGGTGGTGACAACGCGTGATCCGGTTCTCACGCTCTTCCGTGGCAGGAGACGACGATGATCAGGATAGGTGGAGCTGCCGAGCTGACACTGGCCGTCTTCGGTGTGATTCTGATCTGGAAGGGGCTGACGAACGACGTGATGCGCACCCGACTTGGGGACGTACTGATACCGCGATGGATGTATTTTGTTGGTGGGGCGGTGTTTCTTGCTTTTCCGGCGGTTGCGTTGCTGGTGCGCACGGAGACAGGCTGCGCATGGCTGATCCGATGACGTGAGATGGCCTACGGGCATGCGTTCTGAAACGCGGCGGGCAGGGGAAAATGGGTGTGTTCCCGCGCGACCTCCAGCTCCTCAACGCGGTTGAAGCCGAGGCATTTCAGGTCTTCGAGCACCTGGACGATGAAGGACTCGGGCGTGGATGCGCCGGCCGTGAGCCCGATCACCATCCGCTGCCCCAGGGGCATCCGGTTTAGTTCGGCGCGATCGCTTAAAAGGTGAGCTTCCGCTCCGGCGGTGGCCGCCACTTCCACGAGCCGGTTGGTGTTGGAGCTGTTCGCGGAGCCGAGAACCAGAATGAACGGGGCACGCCTGGCAAGCTGTCGGACGGCCTCCTGGCGGTTGGTGGTGGCGTAGCAGATGTCCGCTTTGGCCGGCGTCAGCAGGTCATCGAACCGTCTGCGCAGGACCGCCATGACCCGGTCGGTCTCCGCCTGGCTGAGGGTGGTTTGCGTGATGACGGCGACACGGCGGCCCGGATCGGCCGGACGGAACGCCTCGGCCTCGGCCTCGTTTTCGATAACGGTGACGTGGGCGGGCGCCTCGCCGGCCACGCCCACCACTTCGTCATGGCGGCGGTGGCCGATGAGGATGATCGCGCAGTTACGACGCGCGAAGCGTTGCGCCTCCGCATGGACTTTGGAGACAAAGGGGCAGGTGGCGTCAATCACCTCGAGCCGGCGCGCGGCGGCCGCCTGGCGGACGGCCGGCGCGACACCGTGCGCACCAAACAGCACGGTGCTGCCCACGGGCGCCTCGCCGATTGTCTGAATGAAACGGAGTCCCTTGGCTTCCAGCGACCGGGTGACCTCGTGGTTGTGGACGATCTCCTTGAGAGCATAGACGGGGTGGGCCCGGCGGCGGAGGACGGTCTCGGCGATCTCCACGGCGTAGGCAACCCCGGCGCAGAAACCGCGCGGCGAGGCAAGAATGACGGTTCTGTCAGACTGTACTGTTGTCACGGTTGCCGGCCCTGGTTCGCGCACGATATCTCCCTTGGCCGGCATCATATCAAGGAGACGAATGGGCAGTCCAGAACCTGAGCCAAGGTGTGGACCGGTGCCAGGGGTGCGACTGCTGTCCGGTCAAGGGGCCGACGTAGCTTTGCAGACGGTACGGAATCCATGTTCGCATTGCCTGCGGGGGACGGCAGGCGTTGTCCTTCGTTAAGCGTCCTGAGGTCGAGACCCAGGCGGATCTGTCCAGGGCGGAAGCCTCCGTTCGCGAAATGCTGGTCGGGCTTGCGGGTTCAGCCGGCTGAGCGACATTTCGGCTTCAAACGAGGGTGTCGCATGGTTCCAGTCCTTTCAGCGTGGGAGCAATCGCCCTTCCCACGAAATACAAAGGAACCAAGCAGCAGAATTTCCGCCCTTCGGCCGATGGTGAAGGCTGTTGTGGGTGGGTTTACTAGTGGATAGAATGATGCACAAACGAATGAAACCAAGGCTCAGTACCGTTTTGCTCCCCATAGCGATATTCAATTTGTTGTCGTTTGTCTTGATTGGTCAGGTCATAGGCGGCGACGCATTGAATGGCAAGGTGGAGAAGGGGAAGTACTATCTCGGGGGCAAAGGTGTGTATAAGGAAGTCAAACACAGGGTTTTCATATACAGCAAGTGGCACACGCGACTTGTCTTTGTGACCCACTTATTGGCATTGATATCGGTTATGGTTGATTTTTCTGTGAAGGCTGACCATAAGATGTCTTCAGGGTCACTCATCAAAGAGTAGGCTTCAAGTGACGACACCTTCCCCGACTGCCCTTCATGGGCGGGCTTGCGTTGTAACAGTCTTGCCGTTTCCGGCCGATGGAGGTGGGGACAGTTGTGGGAATGGGGCGAGACTGCGGCGGGGCAGCTTGAACTTGCCGAAGTTGGCGAAAGCCGGACGGAGATGGTGAAGGTGAATTGTGGTTGAGGAAGTCGTGCCGTTGGCGGGCGGCAGTTTGGATCGTTTGTCTCGGTCAGACCGCTGACGTCGCGTTGTGTTTGTTGGTAATCATTGACAAGTAGCCGATCCGATAGCTTGACGCCGGCGAAGCACCAAGGCTATTATTCCGCCCTTTTCCGGGCGGTGTGCCATCCGGTCGCCTGCCCGACATACCAGACCAGTAACAGGGGGCTCCATCGTGGGCTACAACAGCGTCGTATGCGTCAAACAGGTGCCGGACACCAAGAAGGTCACCGGCCAGGCCATGCGGGAGGACGGCACCGTCAACCGCGCGGCCCTGCCTGCCATCTTCAATCCGGAGGATCTGAACGCTCTGGAAGCGGCTTTGCGCGTCCGTGACGAACACGGCGGCACGGTCACGGTCATTACCATGGGCCTGCCGAGCGCCTGCGACATCCTGCGCGATGCGCTGGAGCGCGGCGCCGACCGCGTGGCGCTGATCACCGACCGCCGGGCCGCCGCCTCGGATACGCTGGCCACCAGCTATATTCTTGCCTGCGCCGTCCGCCAATTGCAGCCGGACCTGGTTTTCTGCGGCCGTCAGGCCATTGATGGCGATACGGCCCAGGTGGGGCCGCAGTTGGCCGAGAAGATCGGCTATACGCTGATGACCTATATGGAAGAGCTGCAGTTGGAGGGACGGGCAGCGCGCGTGAAGCGCAACATCGGCAACGGCACCGAGACCTGCCGCGCGCAACTGCCGGTGCTGTTCACAGTCATGGAGACGGCCAACACGCCGCGCCCCGCCGCCGCCAAGAAGGTCATGAAGTTCAAGAAGGCCCGCGCCGCCGCCGAGGTGGCCAAGGCCGTCGAAGGCGCCCTGCCGGCGGCCAGTCCGGAAGAGCGCGCCGCGGAGACGCGCCGGCGATGCGACGCGCTGGCGGCGCAGGGGCTGTTGATACAGCAGTTGAATCTGGACGATCTGAAGGCCGATCTGAGCTGGTGCGGCGGGGCCGGCAGTCCCACGCGCGTGCACCGCATTCAGTCCATCGTGCTGACGGGCGGCGCCTACCGCGAGTTCCCGCCCTCCGATGCAGGGGTGGGCCAGTTGATCGGCGAACTGATCGAGGACCATACCATCGGGTGAGCCCGAGGAGACCGACATGATTGAAGTCAACCGACAGGGCGAAGTCTGGGTGTTTGCGGAGCAGGAGGCGCGCCATCTTTCCGATGTCCCGCTGGAACTCCTCAGCAAGGGGCGTGAACTGGCCGACAAGCTGGGCGTGGCGCTGGCCTGCGTGCTGGCCGGCCACAAGGTCGGCCCGCTCGCCAAGCAGTTGATCCTGCACGGCGCCGACCGTGTCTACGTGGCCGACGACGAACGCCTGGCGCACTACCAGACGGCCAGCTACGCCAAGACGCTCTGCGACCTGATCACGGAGCGCCGCCCGCAGATCTGCATCTTCGGCGCCACCGCCATGGGGCGCGACCTGGCCCCCACGATCGCCTCGACGCTGCGGTGCGGCCTGACGGCCGATTGCACCGATCTCCAGATCGGCACCTACACCGACCCGGTCGCGAAGCAGGAGTATCCCAACCTGCTGCTCCAGATCCGCCCCGCCTTCGGCGGCAACATCATTGCCACGATCGTCAACCCGCACCGCTGGCCCCAGATGGCCACCGTGCGCGAGGGCGTGATGCGCATGTCGGTGCCCACCCCCGGCCGCACCGGCAAGACCGTGCGCTGCAAGCCGGCGCTCGACGGACTGAACCTGCCGGTCGAAGTGCTCGAGACGCAGCGACGCCAGAAGAAGGTCAACCTCAAGGGCGCGCGCATTATCGTGACCGGCGGCGCGGGTGTCGGTAGCCGCGAGAATTTCCGCCTGATCTGGGACCTGGCCAACGTTCTCGGCGGCGCCGTCGCCGGCAGCCGCGCGGCCGTTGACCTCGGCTACGTGGATCACGATCACCAGGTGGGCCAGACCGGCACCACCGTGCGCCCGGCGCTCTACATTGCCTGCGGGGTTTCCGGCGCCGTGCAGCACCGCGCCGGCATGCAGGAGTCCGCCAAGATCCTGGCGATCAACAACGACCGCGATGCGCCGATCTTCGGCATCGCGCACTTCGGCATCGTCGGCGACCTCAACGAGGTAATTCCGATGATGATCAAGTGCATCCGCGGCGGCGCGAGCCTCGAACAGGCCGTGCAGCAAGCCGCCAAGTCCTAAGCCTCTGCAACCCGGGAGAGCGATAACATGGCCAATTTCTTCAGCGACAACGAGGACATCCAGTTCCTCTTCAATCATCTCGACCTGGCGCGCGTGGCCAAACTGACGGAGCAGGACTTCCGGTACGCGCGCGAATTCGACTTCGCGCCGGCTGATGCCGCCGACGCCATCGACAACTACCGGCGCATGCTGACGATCGCCGGCGAGATCGCCGGCGATCGCGTGGCGCCGACCGCGGCCGACACCGACACGGTCGGCAACACGCTCAACGAGGACGGCACCGTCACCTACGCCCCCGGGATCGCCGAGGCGTTGCGGCTGATGAGCAAGGCCGACTTGATGGGCTTCACGCTGCCATACCGTTACGGCGGCCTGAACGGCCCCAATCTGGTTTACACGATGTCCAACGACATCGTCAGCCGCGCGGACGCTTCGCTCATGAACCTCTACGGTCTGCAGGGCATTGCCGAGACCATCAATGCCTTCGCCAGCGAAGAGATCAAGCAGGAGTATCTGCCACGCATGGCCAGCGGCGAGTTCACTGGCGCGATGGTGCTCACCGAGCCCGACGCCGGCAGCGATCTGCAGGCGGTCAAGACGCGCGCCTACCAGAACGATAAGGGCGAATGGCTCGTGCATGGCGTCAAGCGCTTCATCACCAACGGTTGCGGCGAGGTGCTGCTGGTGCTGGCGCGCACCGAGCCGGGCATCGCCGACGGCCGCGGCCTCTCGTGCCTGCTGGTCGAGCGCGGCCCGCGCGTCAAGGTGCGCCGTCTCGAACAGAAGCTCGGCATCCACGGCAGCCCCACCTGTGAGATCTATTTCAACCACGCCCCCGCCAAGCTGATCGGACAGCGCCAGCGCGGGCTGATCACCTACGTCATGAGCCTGATGAACGGCGCGCGCATCGGCATCGCCGCCCAGAGCCTGGGCATCGGCGAAGCCGCCTGTCGCGCCGCGCGCGACTATGCCCGCACGCGCAAGCAGTTCGGCGCCGCCATCGAGACCTTCCCGGCCGTGCGCGATCTGCTGGTCGAGATGAGCGTGGATCTGCAGGCGGCGCGCGCGCTGACCTACTACGCCGCCTTCTGCGTGGACCTGGAGAAGGGCTGCGAGACGCGCCTCGAGGCCAAGATTGATGGCGACGAGGAGGTCATCAGGCAACTGCGCGCCGAGGGACGCAAGTACAAGGGCTACAACAAGGTGCTTACGCCGATGGCGAAGTACTACTCCTCGGAGATGTCCATGCGCGTCGCCAACAGCGCCATGGCGGTGCTGGGCGGCAGCGGCTACATGAAGGACTATCCGGTCGAGCGGCATCTGCGCGACAGCCGCATCACCACCATCTACGAGGGCACCAGCCAATTGCAGGTAGTCGCGGCGGTGGCCGGCGTCATGAGCGGCGCGGCCGCCGAGGTGACCAACGAACTGCTGGCGGGACGTTCATGGAACGCCGAGTTGCAGCCACTGGTGGCGCAGGTGCGCGACGGGCTGGCGCTGCTGGACGAGGCGGTCGCCTACGTCAAGTCGCAGCACGGCGGCAACACCTATCGCGACCTCTACGCCCGCAAGCTAGTGGACATGGGCATCTACGTGCTGGTGGGAGCGCTCTTCTGCGATTACGCCACCGCCAGCGCCAAGAAGCTGCTGGTCGCCCGGCGCTGGGTCTCCGAGAAGATACCGCAACTGCGCATGCTGCGGGACCGCATCTGCTCCGGCGAGACGCTGACCCTCACCGAGTTCGAGTCGCTGGCCGCGTCCCTGCCGTCCGGCGATTGAGCGACGGGCCCGGCAGTGCAATTTGGATTCTGGTTCTGGAAACCTGGTGGCTGACCGTTCTGAGACTGCCGGCCGATTGCGTGGTGCGCGTCGGCCCGCATGCCCAACGGCGGTTGCCCCGATTCCAAGGATGTAGGTATGTCACACGGCGCGATCGGGTATCGGCTTGATGCACCCCCTGCTGAACAACCTTCGGCTTGAGATCCTGGCGTCAGGATATCATCCGAGCCGAAACGGCGAGTGGAACTACCCGGACACGAACGTCCCCTTCAACCGGCTTTATCTGAACATGGGCGGCGACGCTTATGTCGTCCTCGGCAGCCGGCGAACCGATTTGCGGGCCGGCGTCGCCTACCTGCTGCCGCGCAACCGGACCATCACACTCGGGTGCCGGGACCGCGTGGCCATTTGTTTCTTTCATTTTCACTTTTCGCTGTTCCGCGGCGGCGACCTGTTCGACGCCGTCGACACGGTGCGCGCGCAATCCTGTCCCGCGGCGCGAATTCGTCGCGATTTTATCCGGCCATTGCGTCGGCGCCATCTTGCCGACCTGGTCCGCCTGCAGGGACGATTGCTGGAACTCCTCTCGGGATTCATTGATGGAGACCTCCGCGAAATGCGGCGTTTGGAATTGCTGCGATCCAGGTACCAGCCGCTGTTCGACGCCCTGGAGAAGGCCAAGTACGCCGATCTGACCGTGGCCGGGATATCTGGGCAACTGGGTCTCACGCCGTCCGGCCTGTACAAATCCTTCCGCCGCGATACGGGCACCGGATTGAAGCAGTTCATTGGCCGCGAACGTATGCGACTGGCCAAGGAGTTGCTGCTCTGCGGTGGAGAGCGGGTGAAGGAAATCGCGACGCAACTCGGTTTTCGGGACGAATACTATTTTTCGCGTTTCTTCCACCGCCAGGTCGGATGTTCGCCATCCGCGTACCGCCACAGCCAGGGCTGCGACCGGTTTCAGTAGCCGCCGTATCTTCGCGCAGTCTCGACCAGGGCGGCGATGTTCTCGTCTGGCGTGTGCCAGGGCGACTGGTCGCCGACCGCCAGAAAAAAACGTCCGCCGGGTTTGCCGATTTCCAGGGTGGCGCGCGCCTCGGCCGCGACCTGTTCCGGCGTGCCGTGCAGCATCGTGGCGATCGAGTTGATGTTGCCCTTGAGCGATATCCGATCGCCGTAAGTCCGCTTCACCTCGGCCAGGTCCACGTCGCCGAGTGGTGGCCGTTCCAGCGGTTCAAAGGCCCGCAGCCCGGCTGCTGCCGCCAGTTCCAACGCGCCGCGCGAGCGGCCGCAGGTGTGCTGCTGCAGCAGCACCCGGTCGGGATACTCGCGCTCGATCGCGAGCAACCTTTCCAAGAAAGGCATGTGATAATGCCGTACGAAATCCGGCGAGGTGACCGAATAGCTGCAGTTGGCCGCGCCGATCTGGATCACATCCATGGGCAGATTACGGGCCACGCATCCGGACAGAAATTCGGCGGCCCAGTCCGTATAGAAGCAAGCAAACCGTTCCAGCGCCTCAGGAAAATCGAAATGGCCGTTGATCATCTTCTCCGGTCCGCCCATCAATGCGGCCAACATATCGATCGGGCCCGTCAAATGCGGGGCAAGCGCGGCGTCGCCGCCGATCTCTTCATACGCCTGCAGGTATGGCGCGTAATCGTACTCCGCCGGTGTCCGGAACAGTCCTTCCGCCGTTCGCAGGTCCTCCGGGCTCTTGACCGGCGGTTCGAGCAAGTTAATTCCATCAGGATGCGCGATCTGTCGCACCTCGGTCAGCACGCCGCCCGGTAACCGCCGCGTCTCGCGCAGCACCAGTTTTTCCTTCGTATCTTCCAATACCTCGACGGCCGACCCAATGATGCCCTCGCCGACCGGCGGGTTGAAATGCAGGTAGCCATCCGTTCCATAATGACGTTCCGCCGCGATGCGCAGTCGCCAAGTTGCGACCGGATCGTGAAAAAACAACTCCGGGTACGTTCGGCCGGACAGGCGCACCGGTACCATTTCGCTCAGGCCGGCGCTGACCGGTACGCGGTCCGGCAATATGCCGCACATGACGCGCAGAATACGTTCCTTCGATGTCAGCAAAGGTTTAGTTCGTTCAATCGTTGCGCGGCATGGGGTGGTCATAAAGTGTCCTTTTTTGTCAACCCTACTTCGTGCCGGCGCAAGCAACAATGGAGAAATCGAGAAATTCGCTGGACAAAGGAATCCCCAACGAATGGAGCTTCACGTTTGCTTTCGGCAGCGCATCCGTCCTGCCTTTTCTGAATCGTCGCCGCGCACGCATGGCATGAAGAATGCTTAGCTACAGAGCGTGGCCGATTCAACCCCAAAACCGCTTTCAGGCGCGCACGGTAGGACGCACCCTAAGTACTTAGGGAAGACGAATGAGCGCACTTCCGGGGGAGCTCGCTCCGGCGGCAACCGTGGCCGCATGCCGGTCACCCTGAAGGACATCGCCGCGGCGGCCGGGACTTCGCTGCCGACGGCTTCGGACGTCTTGAACGGACGGTGGCGGTCGAAAGGTATCTCGGCGCGGCTGGCCGAACGGGTGAAGCAGGCGGCCGCCGCGCGCCATTACCGTCCGAACCGGCTGGTGCGGGCGCTTCAGACCGGAAGAACGCAGACCCTCGGTCTGATCCTGCCGCAGATTTCGGGCGTCTATTTTCCGCGCATCGCGGCCGGCGTCGAGAACGAGGCCAAACGCCACGGCTATCACCTGCTGATCAGCCACGTGGAAAGAGGCATCGAAGACGAGGCGGACGAGATCGGGGTGCTGCTCGAGCATCGCGTGGACGGCTTGATTCTGGTGCCGCGCGCGCCGGAACCCAACCGCGCCAACTACCGCCGCCTGATCGCGCAGGGTGTGCCGCTGGTGTTCGTGGACGGCTACTGCTCGGACGTTTCGTGTCCTGCGGTGGTCGGCGCCGACGAGAACGGCATGCGCGCGGCTACGGAGCACCTGATCGCCCTTGGGCATCGGCGTATCGGCTGCGTCGGCGAAACGCGGGACAACGAGCACATGCGCGACCGGCTGAACGGTTTCCGCCATGCCATGAAATCCCACCGTCTGCCTTGTGGGAGCCTGCTCGGCGCTACGCCGGACGAACTCGGCCGCGCGCTGCGCGCCTCCGACCGACCAAGCGCCCTGGCGGCCATGACGGATTACGCCGGACTGATGGTGCTGCGCGCGGCCGCCGCCATGCATCTCGATGTTCCCCGCGACCTGGCACTCACCGGTTTCAGCGATTGCCTGGAAGACCAGGAGCACTATCGCGTCCCGATGACGTCGGTGCGCGTGGATCTGGAGGAGATGGGACGGCTCGCCATGTTGAAACTGCTGGAGGAATTGGATCATAACTCCAACCGCCACAGTCTGACGCGCGTGGCGGCGCAACTCGTGGTTCGAGTGTCTTGCGGCGGGCAATCGCGGAACACAACCAAGGAAGAACAACATGCATAGGCACACAGTCAGACTGTCAGCATTGGCGCCGCTCGCGCAACTCATGGTGCTCGCTGCCGTGGTGGCGCCGCTCGGCGGCACAGCCCGCGCCGCGTCACGCGAACTGACCTTGGTCAAGGAGGGCGTTCCGACAGCGGTCATCGTGCTGGCGGCACAGCCGACCAAGGCGGCCCAGTTGGCGGCATTCGAGCTGCAGCATCATGTGCGGCTGGTGACGCAGGCCGAGGTGCCGATCGTGACGGAGGACGTCACGAATGCCGGCGTGCGCCTGCTGGTCGGCGAAAGCGCCGCCACCCGCGCGCTTGGGCTGACGAACGACAGCTTCGCCAACCAGGAGTACCTGATCCGCTTTCTGTCCGATGCCGTGGTGCTGATGGGGCGGGACAAGGACGATCGCGGCAAGGTTGAATACGACTATGTGAGAACGCCGAACGCCGTCGAGGGCTGGCCGAGTCTCTACGACGAGCACGGCACCATGTACGCTGCCCACGATTTTCTCGAGAAGTACTGCGGCGTGAAATGGATCAATCCCACGGATTCCGGCACGCTCTACGAGACCCGGTCCACGCTGCAGGTCAAGGGCGGCGAACTGCGGCGCAGACCGGCCATGACTTTCCGCGGCGGCAGTGCTGCATACGAAAGTGCCCTCTATCAGTACGCCGGGGGACTGTGGAATCGCGGCACCGACGGCGCGCGCGCCTACATGGCGGCGGCCTACCCGCGGTTGACGGCGGCCTTCACGAACGAGGCGCACCGCGACGGCCTGCCGTTGCGGGCCCAGAACCGCCTGTTCCAGTATCGCATGAAGGCGGGCGGCGAACTCTTCATGAGCAACCACTCCTTCTACAACTTCTACGAGCGGTTTCTGAAGTCTGATCACCAGAACTTCGAAGGGGCCCATCCCGAGTACTTCGCGCAGGGATACGATGGCGAACCGCCCCAGCTCTGCTATGCCAACCCTGCGACCATCGCCCAGGTGGTTGCAGACATCCGGGATTACTTCGATCATGGCGGCTATCGCAAGGTTTTGACTGGCATTGGTGCCACCGGCTATACGTGGGGACGGAACAACTTCTCGTTGGAGCCCATGGACAACGCGGCCTTCTGCCGCTGTTCGCTCTGCACGCCCCAATATGAGATGGACCGGGCGGCCGGCAACAGCCAGCACAGCACCTACTGGTTCCGGTTCGTCAACAGCGTGGCTAGGGAAATCGGCAAGAGTCATCCCGACAAGTTCGTTTCGACCCTGGCCTACATGACCCACGAGGGCTTACCCACGGGGTTCGGCTTGGAACCCAACGTGGCCGTGCATTTCTGCATCAGCGGCAACCGCATGGGCGCGGGCGGTTCGGAACTGTACCGGGCCCAGTTCGCGCGTCTGACCGAGTGGCGGAAGCAACAGCCGGCCACGCCCATGTATCTGTGGCTCTACAATACCTTTCCCTGGGAAGTTGCATATAACGGCCGATTCTATTGCTATCCCGGGTTCTTCGCCGAGGAGGCGGCCCGACAGCTCAAATCCTTCGCCAAGCTTGGCGTGCAGGGCATTTTTCACTGCGGCTTCAACGGCGAGGTCGAGAACTACATCACCTACAGACTGATGGATGACCCCACGCTGGACGCGGACCGGCTCATGCAGGGCTATTTCGCCGCCTACGGCAAAGCGGCCAAACCCATGCGTGCCTGGTATGAACTGGCGGAACGGCGATTCATGGATCCTGAGGCTTACCCCCTGGCGGGCGGAAAACCCTACCAGGGCCACCAGAACGTTCAAATCGCCTGGGAGTATCTTGGCAATGCCAGGACCATGGCCAGGCTGGGAGAGCTGTTCGACCGGGCGCGGCGAGCCGAGACCACGGGTGATGCCGCCAAGCGGTTGGCGTTGTGGGACAAGGGCGTCTGGAGCTATATGCAGCAGGGGCGCGCCACGTTCCTGGAGCGCATGCAGGCACCGATCCCCTCAGTCACCGCCCCACGCGTGGCGGCGGCCAAGGGCGACCCCGCCCAAGTCGATTGGGCGAAGGCCGCCGACGTTGGGGACAAGTGGTATCTGCGCGGCGGCAAGGATCCGTCCAAGCGGACCTTCAAGGGCCGGGTGTGCCACGATGGCGATTTCTTCTATCTGGAACTGGTGGAGGAAGGCGTGTCGGCGGATCGGCTCGTGACCTCGCCCCAGGTATTTCCATTCGATGTATGGGAGCCGCTCTTTGCCCGACAGCGCGCGCAACCGTTCCGGCAGTACGGCATCGGCCCATCTGGCTCAACCAGTGCGCTTTCCTACGGCGAGATAAACTGGCGGCAGTGCGTCCCCATGACCGAAACCGGCATCCGGGCCGTGTCGGACACGACCGGCAACCGCTGGGTCAGCCGGCTCTCATGGCCGCTGGCCACGATCGTGGACCAGCCGGTCAAGCCGGGCGAAACCCTTTACATGAACATCCTGCGCACCAGCAATCGCGCTCTCACCGACGATGGGTCGGTCGGCATTGATACCTGGGTCCCCTATTGCACGGTACGCGAAGTAGACCGGCTGGGCGAAGTCAAGTTGGCCCCTTGAGGATATGAACACTGTCGAGATTGCCGACTATCCACAATGGCGCGCCGACGTTGCGCAGTAGTTAAACGAGAAACGCATGAATGTTAGACATACGGCAGGTTGGCTGGCGATAACCGCCTTGGTAGCGGGTTTTTGCGCGCCGGCGATGGCATTTGGGTCCCGCACGTTCACGCTGACGCGTGAAGGGCAGCCGGCAGCGGCCATCGTGCTGGCGGAAAAGCCGTCCAAGGCCGCCCAGTTCGCGGCCTTCGAGTTGCAGTGGCACGTGAAGGCGATTTCCGGCGCGACCCTGCCGATCGTGCGCGACACCGCGGCGGTGCCGGCGGGGCACGTGAAGCTGCATGTCGGCGACTCGCCCAGGGTCCGCAAGCTGGGGCTATCCCAGGAATCATTCAAGCTTCAGGAATATGCCATTCGCGCCCGCCGGGGCGAACTGGCGCTCGTCGGTAAGGATGCTCCGGATTTCGCCGCGGTCGCCTACGACCTCACGGCGTTGAACGATCTAACCAAGAACGCCAACTGGCCGGGCTTCTGGGAAGAGCGCGGTACGCTGCATGCCGTGCACGATCTGTTGCGGGACGGCTGCGGCGTGCGCTGGTTGCAGCCTACCGACACCGGCACGCTGCTGCCCTCGAAGGCGACGCTGACCGTCAAAGTGCGGAACACGCGGCGCGCGCCGACGTTCCGCTACCGTGAAGCCATTTCGGGGAACGTGGAAGTCTATGATCGGTCCGTGTCGTTGTGGGGGCCGAAAAAGGAGGTGGGTTTCCGGGCGTGGGAATCGCTGGCCTACGCGGAGAGCCACGGACGGATGGGCAACAGCGGCTGGCCGGTCAAGCGGTTCCAGTCAAGCCTCTTCCTGCTGCGCATGCGCAATGGCGGCGAACTGTGCCGCGCCAATCACTCCATGTACCACTACTATGAGCTTTACTGGAAACCGAGCAGGAATCAGGAAGCGGCCAAGTACTTCGCCGGACGGCGTCCGGAGTTGTTCGCGCAGGGATACAAGGAAGATCCGCCGCCTCAGATGTGTTACGCCAGCACGGCCTTGGTCGAATTGGTCAGCCAGGAGGCCACCGACTATTTCAAGCGTGGCGGATATCCCTACCCGACGGCGTTGAGCACCGCCCCGTCGGGTCCCAAGTGGGGCGAGAACTATTTCTGCGTCGAGCCGATGGACAACGCCTCGTTCTGCAAGTGCACGACCTGCCAGGCGCTGCTTGTTCAGGGCACGAATTACGGAGCCGGCGCCTTCTTCTCGCAGGGCATCCACAGCGACTACATGTTCGACTTCGTTAACAGGGTGGCGCGGAAGGCCAAGCCAGCCCGGCCCGAACAGCACATCGTCACGCTCGCCTATGGCACGCATGCCTGGGTGCCGCAGCACGTCAAGCTGGATCCGACAGTGGCCGTGCAGTTCTGTTTCTCGACGGATAGCTGGCCTTGGCATCCGGAATACGAGCATGAGTGGCGGCTGACGCAAGCCTGGGCCGACGAGGCCAAGGTTTCGGGCCGGCCCATGTACGCCTGGTGCTATCTGGGACACCTGGCCAAAGCGTTTTCGTTCTTCGGCAATTACAACGGGTTCCCGGGGTGTTTCGCCCATGCCATCGGCAAGGAGTTCAAATACTACCAGCGCCTCGGCTACCGGGGTATGTTCCACTGCGGCATACCCATGGAGGTGGATAGCTATGTCATGTTCCGGCTGATGGATAACGCCGACCTGGACGTGGACGTCCTGCTGGATGAATATTTCAAAGGTCTGTATGGGGATGCGGGCGAACCGCTGAAGAAATTCTATCTGGGCTTGGAGGCAGTGTTCTGTGACCCGAATGTCCGCCAAGGCCAGATTCCCAACGGAGGCACCGCCCAGGAGATAGACTGGACCTATCTGGGCACGGAAGCGCGTATGGCGGAGTACGCGCAGTACGTCGCGCAAGCGCGGCAACTGGCCGGAACGGACAGGGAGAAGCGCAATGTTGCCCTTTTCGAGAAAGCGATCTGGAACTATATGGTGGAGGGACGGGCGGCGTTCCTGTCGAAGCAATGGTGGCGGAAGCCCGATCGCCCCGCCTATCTCACCGTTCCGGCCTGCGCCCCCATAGCGGATGGCGATCCGCTGAAAGCCGATTTCACGGCAGCCGGCATCATCACGAACTGGCTGGCCGAAAGCGGTGGCGCGACGACGCAGCAGTTGAGCGCGCGGTTCGTCACGGATGGCCGGCAGCTCTATGCCGAACTCCAGGATGGCACGTCCGGAGGCAGGGCCGGGGATGCCTGGGAAATCGTGGTGGCGTTGCGGCGCCGGCTGCCGCTGTACCGGTTGCGCGTCACGGACGACGGCGTCTGCCGCTCCTCGCTGCAAGGTGCGCCGGGAGCGTGGGACAGCGGAGCGGTGGCGCGGGTCATGCCGTCTTCGTCCGGCGCCGCCACCGTGCGCGTGGCGATACCGCTGAGCGGCCTGGCCGGCGGTATCGAGGCGGGTTGGAGCATTTTCGGCAACGTGACGCGAATTCCGGAAGGCGGGAGTCCGGCGGTATGGCTGCCGACGGTCGTCGGCGCCGAGCCGGTCGAATGGTTGGGCCAGATCGCGCTGGCGCCGGCGCGTGGCGCCATATCCTTGGCGGCGAACGCGCTGCCCGCGCCGGGGTTGGTTGAGACGTCGAGAACGGTTTCAGCCGGTGTGACGCTGAGGACGGTTGCCCCGTATCGCCTGGAGATGGCGGTGGACGATCTGCTGCAGAGCAAGACCATGAAAGTGGAGACGCCGGGCGCTCACCTGCACTCGTTTGGCCGCTCCTATGCCGATAGTCTGGGCGTGCTCACGGATGCCGTTACGCCCAGAACAGCCACCGACAATGTCTTTATCGAAGGGGTGCCCGAGATCGTGCTGACAT
>JAQULY010000025.1 GCA_028718445.1 Kiritimatiellia bacterium | reverse complement strand
GGTTTTCGGGATGCGCCCCGTTCTTCCGCAACTGGTTGTAGTCCAACAAGGCGACCGAGGAATACGCGCAGGACGACGCCTCGAAGTACCCGAATTGCCGGATCGTTTTGCCGTCCCAGAGAACGTAATCGCGTTGGCCGTCATTGAAAGAAGCCGCCGGAAACGCAATCCGTTCGCCCCACATCGCCCAGCGATTCCCGATGCCATCGGTGAACTCGATGCCGGGGCACGCATAGAAGTCGCCGATCGTGGACGCCGCGGCACAGTCGGCCTTCAACTTACCCAGCGTTTCCTTCGTGAGAGCTTCGAGTGGATCGTTGAAGACGATGAACGACAGCCCCGCCGCTTTGGCCGCCCGCACATACTCGGCAACCGTGCCCGTACCGTCGCTGTATGCCGAATGCACACCGGCAATGCCCCGAATCCCGGATGTCGCAGGCGCAGCAAACTTCTGCCCCCATTCGACCTTGGCCGGATACTGGATGGGTCGATAAGGCGCCGCCACATAGGTCCCGAAATTCGTCAGACCGCTGGACGGTTCGGCCAGCCACCGGTAGGCATTCATCTGCATCTTCATGCTGTCACTGGCTTGCCCGGCCGCCCGGTCACCATTCGATTCCACGATGTCGTCCCAGAGCGGGTTACGGTGGTTGATCCCGGTGTAGAACGCGGCGACCGGATAACAGACCAGCCGCCCCTTGCCCAACTGACGAACCGCCAGCACGGGAGGCGCTTCGGTATACGTTCCCTCGGTGTTCAGATCGATCTTGTTATCCGTGACGGACCGGTAACTCTTCGCCTCCTTTTCGCCCCGGACCAGAACCCGCCAGTCCGGCCCGTACCGCATGGCCGTTAACCCCGGACTCTCCCCACCGCAACCGTGTAACGGCAGATAGAGCTGTGACACGTCCTTGGTGACCGGGTGCGCCTGGATATTGCGCGTATGCCAGAACGTCGCCTTAGCCGCGAACGAGCGCGTCTTGTCGAACGCCCCTTCATGGAGAATTTCCGCGCCCAAAGGCGCGAGAACGGCATTCCAGTAGTCCTCGTCCTGGGCGCCGGGATAACGAACCGACTGGGGCTCGATGAAGAGCCCGCCGCCCTCCT
The DNA here is from genome assembly GCA_028718445.1 of Kiritimatiellia bacterium. Classification (GTDB taxonomy): domain Bacteria; phylum Verrucomicrobiota; class Kiritimatiellia; order RFP12; family JAAYLN01; genus JAQULY01. The sequence continues at coordinate 21,780 of JAQULY010000025.1, read as the reverse complement.
CGACATAGCGCGCCAGCGCGCGGCCGACGATGGCGGCGCGTTTCTTTTGCACATCGTCGAAGACGGCGACCGCCTCAATGGGGATCGTCAGATGGACGACATGAGACTTCTTCATCATCGCCAGCAGTTGGTCTTCCGCGTAGTCCTGACTGACGAAAGGACCGAGCTCGATCAGCGCCGCCCGGATGCCGTTTTCCCGATAGACGGGCATCATCCGATCGTATTGCTGAAACTCGACGTTGTACTTGTCCGCATCGCCACTGCACAGACCCAGGACGACCGGTTTCGCTTCCTCCGCGCGCGCCGAGGCGCCGAGGAAGAAAGCCAGGCAGGCCAGCGCCGCCGACCACACCGACTTCGTCACCCTCGCGTTCTGCCGCGAACCGTCATTTCCGTTGTTTAGATTCATTGTCATTTTGTCTTCCATGTTTCCGGTTTCTTGTTATGTATCGCGGTTCTTGATGTTTAAGACGCTAAAGAGGGAAAGCCCGCAACCCAAGGAATTTGCCCGCGAAACACGCGAAAAGAACGTTAAACACAAAATCCTTTTTTTCGCGTCCTTTCGCGTGTTTCGCGGGTCATCTTCCGTGTGTCAGCCATTGTGTAGCAATAATATTCTGACCTCGTGAAGTCTCCTACTGCACCGATACCTTGACCTCGTCGATCCACAGGTTCTCCCTGTAATTGATGGAGGTGCCCTCGAACTTGATGCGGAAGTTGCTTCGGAAGTACGTCGCGTCGGCCTCGCTGTTCGTCAAGGTGATGTCAGCTTTGTGCCAGGTGTCTTCCGGACTCGTTATGCCCAGTTCCATGCGATTGGCGTAGCCGCTGCCGTTGTAGAGCTGCAGGTAGACGTTGTCGTCGTCGTCAATATCGTCGTCGCGGTACCAGAACTCGATCCGGATGTTGCTCTTCCCCGCCGTGTTCAAGTTGTCCGAGACCAGGTCGTTGTCGCTCGATCCCGCATGCGCCGAGTAGCTGCCCCCATACTTCTGGCGCGTGGCCCGATCCCAGTCCGTGTACCCGCTAAGCACGTCTAACATGTCGTTCCAGCAAAACTCAGCCGTTTCGGTCAGAAAATGGTTCGTCGGCCTGGTGATGTAAACGATACGTTTCATGATGGATATCGCCGTGGATCAATCCTCCGTGGATGCGTCAACCGTTCACCCTTTCGCTCACACCATGTCTTCTCGCGGCCGGCGCTTCGCGGCGAAGCGCCATTCGACGACTTCACGTTCTCCGACGCGCATCTTCCTGTAAAGGCCTCGGATATCCGGTGTCAGAAACGTCGTGGCCCAGTCCACGTAGAATCCCGCCGTTCTCGCGGGATCGCACCGGATGCTCACCGAGTAGTCCGGCTTCACCACGGTCATCTCGGCCACGGCGGGAAGGCGAAAGAAACTGTCGAATTGGTCGGACAGTCGCAGCCGGCGCTCCTGCCCCTGTTCCGTCCACGCGAACGTTGTCTCATCCAGATCGCTCGGCTGGACCGCCAGGACGAGGTTGAAATTGAAAGCGCCGTAAGCGCCTTCCATGTTATTCATGGCTTCCGCCCGGAACACGAAGCCGTCCAGGCCTCTGCGCGCCGTGATCGTGTAGCGAACGTCCACGTGCCGCATCCGCCGCGACAACTCGACGACAATCGTGTCGTCCGATTCCGTGACGGGCCTCCATTCGAACGGTCCTTGCCAGAGAATGCACGGGTTGGAGTGCGTCCCCAAGCCCCAGATCGGCCGAAACCCGCCCACGCCGCTGTAACTTCGGTATCCACCCGGCGCGGCGGCTCCCGCCTCGGTGAACTGCTGAAGCCAATGAGGGATGACGGTGGTTGATCCCACGCGCCAGTCCTGCAAACTGCCGCCAAACCGGGGATAGACCACGAAGGTCTCGCCGCCATTCATAAAACGCAAAATGGGGCCTTCGCCGTCCTTTTCCTCAACCGCCAGCCGGAATATCCCGGTCGCAGGCCCCGAACAAACGATTGGGGCACCACCCCGCCCAACCTGTTTCTCCCCGCTTGCGGCGGCGTCCCGCGCCGGCAGCTTCGCCTCAATGCGTTCAAGCAAGGGGCCGGCCTCATGGTGATATCGCAGGAAAGAGGCTCGTTCCCGATCAGGGTCATTGGCCAACACACTGGTCAGATATTCGCGAAATTCCGGATACGGCATCCACGCCTTGTCGGACACGCTTGAAGCCAAACGATCCCGGCACTTCTGAGCGAAACGGCTCTCCTCCGGTAGTTTTTCGAGTGTTTCCAGCGCCGAAGCGGCGTCCAGCACCGCCGCCGGCACGGCGTCGCCTCGCAGCATCGCACCCACCATCGGAATCGTTGCGCTCAGCTTCTCCCATCGTCCGTCCTCCCACGAGGTCATCATAAAGCCGTCCGCCGCATGGCACTCCGCCGCCGCCATAGCGCACTCCACTCCCCGCTGCACGCGACGGGTGAGCAGGCCGCTGCAGGTTCCCGCCGCCATGATGGTTTTAAATCCTCGCTCCTTCAGCATGTCGAGGAAGGGATAATCGGAATCCTCGTCATAGAACCAGAACACGATGACGGCATCGCGAGACACGAGATCGAGCGCTTCCGGATAATGCGCCAGCATGTCGTGCCACACCAGGGGAGTTCGGCGTTTGGACACAAGACAGTCGCAGGCCAGATTGATCTGGTCGGCCCATGTCCGCGCCACACTGAACCCCGGTTTGGCCAACATGTGATTGGGCGTTTGCCACTCGTCGCCGCCGATCAGAAAGAGCTTCTCTTGTGAAATCGCGCAGAACTCCTCCAGACAACGCACGGTCCAGGCCCGCGTCGTGGCTGACGAGACGTCGAGTTCCTTTTCCCCGGAACGGCCCGCAAGTTCGGGATACGCCTGGCAGGCCTGCTGGGAGTGGCCGATGACGTTGAAATGCGGCACGAGTGTAATTCCCGCTGCGCGCGCCGTCGTCTCGAAATCGCTCCACTGCTCGGACGTATAGGCGCACGCCGGGCATGCCTTCTCGATAGAGGGCAGCCGGATCATGTTTTCAAGGTACGGAAGGAAATGCGTAAACCCCGACGCGGCCGCCAACCGAATCGCCTTGATGACGTACTCCGGCGTCAGGTAGGCGCCACGAGCAATGTCATAGTGATAGATGCGCCATCCTCGTGACTTCATGATGTCTTCCCTCTAGCATTCCGCAATCGGCACGACGCGGCCGCTTTCAGCCGACTTCTCCGTCGCTTCGCACACCCAGCGCCACGAGCGACCTGCATGTACGGCGCATAGTGGATATCCGTCGGCTTGATCCAGGCACAACGTCAGGCGATGATGCGCTGTCCGTTCCACCTCACATCCGGACAGTCGCCGATGCATTCCACCACCTGCCCCTGGTTGAGTCTCACGGCACACCAGGCGCCGCCTTTCAGTGTCAGTTCCCCGCCGTCCACCCGGAAGAGGGCCTTGAGCGCATGGGCCTTGATGGGCGGCCGCGCGCCCTGGCCGTACTTATCCGGGGCCAGCGCGACCGAGGCAATGTGGCCTTTGGCCACGGCCACCACCACCATTTGACTGGGATCGCGGCGGTGCGCGAAGAACCGGTAGTAAGTGTCTTCCGCAAATGTCTCGGCATACGAGCCCGCCAACGAGGAAACCAACGTCGTCAAATCCTCCCGCGGGTCCGGGCTCGGCATGTAGTACAGCGGCTGCCCGGCGGCTTTGACGTAAAGGAGCCGCCCTTCGTTGTCGAAGACTCGCTGCCGGCGGGGCGCCGTCACCGGATACGTCGCGTCCACCGCCGACGGCTCCCACTCGTTCACCGCAGGCAGGGTACTCTGCTCGGCCAACACGGACGCGTACTCGGCGAACGTAAACGGCTTCATCCCGACCCGCTGCGCGAAGTCGCACCCGATCGCCTTGCCGTCCTCCGCCGTGAACTCCGGCGGCGGCCCAATGATAATCACCGGGACGCCCGCCGCAGCGATCGCCATGACCTTCCGGTACACGGCCTTCGGGAGTACGCGCGCGTAGGGCACAAGCAGAACCTTATAGGTGAACCTGCGGGTCGTAAAGCACCCGTCGCCGATCCGGGCGTCGAGAAGACTCGCCCCGCTCATGATCGCGGCGAACAATCCCTTGTCCACCAAATGCATCGAGGCGTTGACGATGAAGGTGTAGAAAAGCCGCACCAGCCACTTCGGGCTCGCCGCCAGGCTCTCCCACGTATACAGGAGCGCCACGTCGCTGTGCGGCGCAAACGCATCGCCCACCAGGCGGTCCAACCGGTCCAGGTTGGCCACGTCCCGCACCGCCATTGCGCGCAACGGGTCCTGCGTGAAGTTCAAAATATTCTCGGAGAACTCCGACACGCAATGGTTGAACCAGTTCACGTGGAACACCATCTTCAGGCGGTTGACGAATCGCATGTCCTCCACCGCCGGCCATCGCATGCCCCAATCGTTGTAGTACGCGTTGCGTTTGCCCAGTTCCTTTTTCAAGCCCTCCGCCAGCATGAAATTATGCGCGGAGTATTTGGGTTCCGTCACCCACCCCCCATCCGTCCAGGCCTCGGTCAGCAGTTTGCCAAGCTTGAAGTAATCGATGACGCCGGCCGCCAGGTCCGCGGGGAAACCGCACCAGGTCTGGTGCGTTCCCAGGCCGATGTCCGCGCCGAACAGTTTCTGCGCGTGGCGGTTATGCCGCGCCTGCGCGACATAGTTCATCTCGACCAGCGTTCGTTGGTAATCGCAGCGCACCTTGACCGCCCTCGCGGTTCCGTCCAGATGGTCCAGATAGATCAGGTTGGGCGCCAAGTCATAACCGTTCATCCGCCGGAAGAGCTTAAGGAATCCGGCGCCGGCCTTGAAGCACGAAAGATCCCCGAATCCTTTGCCCGGCTCATCCCACGTGACGCCGTCCAGCGGAATGTCGGCATAAGCGTCCAGCAGCCGCTCTTGCGCCTTCAAATACAGCGGATGGGCCGCGTCCGCCAGACCGAAGGTTTTGAACGCCACGTAGAACGCCAGTTTGCCCGACACCCCTCCCGAGACACGTCCCTTCAGCACGACCCCGTTACTCGGAACCGCGCAATGCATAGCCGTCGCCTCGACCCGGTCGGACGACAGGAAGCGGTAGCCGCCGCGTTGAGGCTGAAAGACCGCGGCAACCTGCTCGAAGAGAATCTGATGCCCCATCATGCGGGGGAACGGGACGACAAACTCGAATGCGCCCTCATGCGCCGTGGCTTCCACCGGAACGATGCCCCACAAGGCGGCCTCGGGATTCGACTCCACAATGGCGGGCGCCCACCAGGCGTGCTCGGTATCGAGCAGCATCTTGAGGCCCAGTTTATGCCCCGCGGTGACGATCGCCTTTATCGCCTCGTGTACGGCCCGGTCCAGAACCGTCCGTTTCATATGCCGGACGAGGATCGTCGCGGACCGGTAGCCCATGTCCGCGATTTGGCGCAGCCACGGCGTCGCCAGCGCGGGCGCCTCGATCCAATTCGGCGAAAGGAAGATTCCACCGATCTGCTTGCGTTCGTCCTGGGTCGCAACCACCTGCCGCTTACGTTCCATGACCGATCCTTTCGTTATACAATTCCTTGAGCGTGTCCACATAGCATCTGTAATTCGCAAGCGAGATGTCGGAGCCGACCGAGTGATCGATCATGGGGATGTAGCCGCCTTCCTCGATGAGTGTCGGAATCTTTCTCCGCATTTCGCGGCGAATCGCCTCCTTGCCCCTGGCGATCTCTCGCTTGTCGATGCCTCCGATCATGCGCGCGGCGCGGCAGAATTCTTGGCGAATCGTCACAGGGTCCATTCCGGCTGCGCATTCCATAGGGTAGAAGATGTTGATTCCCGCCTCAAGCAAGTCCGGCAAAAGAGACCGAATGTTGCCGTCGCTGTCGAACCAGAACAAGTCCACTCCATGACTTTTGCAGTAATCGGTCGCCTCCCGTTGGTAGGGCATGACGAACTTGCGGTACATGGCCGGACTCAGTAGCGGCGCCGTCTTGTACGCGAAATCTTCGCTGGCCGAACCGCAGATAACCTCCCCTTTCAGGTCCTGAAACGCGACCTCCATCGTCCGCATGATCACGGCATGGTATCGGTCGTTGAATCGCTGGATCGCCTCCGGTGCATCGTATAGCATGACGCTCAACCGCTCCACCCCCATCAGGTTACGGAGGTTGCCGTAGTAACTCCCAATCTGAACTCTGCATCCCAGCCCGGACGTCTTGATCGTGCGTACTTGCGCATCCCAATCCGCCGGAATACGGCCTTTCCCATCGTTCCACTCCAGTCGTTCGAGAAGCGCATCCAGATCCGCCGGCGTCTTGACCCCATAGTCCAGCCATTGCGGCATGGAGGTGTGCTCCTTGAAGTCCTTGACGGTGGCCCCAAAACAATCCCGCCGGATCACATAATCCTTGTGGTCTTCAAGAATCGCGGCTTCGATCGGCGGAATCAGAAACGTATCGATGTTCACATCGTGCCACCGGAATACATCCATGCCAAAAAACTCGCCCGGCTCCACGCCTCGTGGATACCCCTCGCGATACCACCGCTTCCAGGTATCCGGCCAGGGACTGGCCTGAATAAACGGCGGGCGATCCACCACTTCATAATGCATTGTTCGAAGAAAACGCTCGCGGTTGGTCATAAGCAACCTTCATGGAGGATGTCCGCGCCCAGAGCCGCGAGGACGGCGTTCCAGTAGTCCTCGTCCTGGGCGCCGGGATAACGAACCGACTGGGGCTCGACAAAAAGCCCGCCGCCGTCTTCCACGTGGCGCGCCAACGCGCGACCGACGATGACGGCGCGTTTCTTGTAGGCCTCGTCGAAGACGCCGGCCGCCTCATTGGGGATCGTCAGATGGACGACATGGAACTTCTTCATCATCGCCAGCAATGCGTCCTCCGAGGAGTCCTGGCCGGCAAACGGCGCGAGTTCCAATAATGCCGCCCGGATGCCGTTTTCCCGATAGACAGGCATCATCCGATTATATTGCCGGAATTCGACGTTGTACTTGTCCGCATCGCCGCTGCACAGACCCAGGACGACCGGTTTCGCTTCCTCCGCACGCGCCGAGACGAAACAGACGAGTGCCATGCATGCCAGCGCCTCCGACCGCACAGACTTCGTCACCTTCGCGTTCTTCCGCGAGCCATCAGTCTCGTAGTCTCGACATATCGACATCGCGTCTCCCAGCCCTTTCTCTCTTGACAATCTCAAGTCCGCGTTTCATCGGCACCTCGCTCCATCCAACAACGCGCCGCTGGTACATCGGACACATGAAGAAGCCTTTCCTCCCGTCGTCCGCTTTCGCCATTCGGTTCTCTTCATCTGTTCTTCCGGCTTCAACCGGTCGGATTCTTGAGCGCCCACCAACAGACCTCGCGCAACAGATCCACCCAATCATCCCACCCCCAGAAAGGCGTCTCGGTGGGTTTCGGGGCGCCCCACGGCACACCCAGAAGGCACACCACCCGCCCCTGGCCGTAGGCGCCCGTTACCAGGAACGGCTTGTCGCCCGCTTGGACCAGAACCGTTCCAGTCGGTTTGACCGTCACGGCGTGCAGGTAGTGCGTCAACGGGGAAGAGGCCGTGGAAATGCCCTCCAGCCAGGGCATCTTGCCGTTGATTTTTAGCGAGAGGCCACGAGGGGCGCGGATCAGTCCGCCTCGCCCAGCCGGGGCCGATTCGACAGGCAGGGCTTCCTCGATCAGCGACCCGCGCCAGCCACCGCGTTCGTAGCCCTGTTGGCCGCCCATGACCACCAACGCCCCGCCGCGCCGGACATACTCACGAATCGCCTGCTTGTACTTCAGCCCCAAACCCCGCAGGTTGATGTTGCACAGGTAAATGATGGAGTACTGGAACAGCGCGCCGGGATCTTCCGGCAACCCGACGAATGTCATGCCACGCTGGTCGTTCTTGGCCCACACCACCTTCACGGTCGAGTTGCCGCCAAACGCATGCACCACGTCGGCGATGCGATAGCGGTCATAGCCCAGCCCCATCACCGCCAAACACTTCAATCCGTTATCGCCTGTCGCCGGCTTGAGATCCGCGGAGATGGCGCCCACGCTGCCCGGATAGATCGCCAGCAATTCGCGGTCGGTCAATTCGTGAAGGGGAAAGATCTTGATGGAATCAATCGACCACGGCTCCTTCCCCTGCGTGTAGAGTGACCAACCAAGGCTACCGCCATCCCACACCACAAAGTCACCCTCGACGACCGTGTACTTACCGGCCGTCTCCGCTGTGGGCACAAACGGCAGGTCGACGCGCGAGCCCAGCGTCGTAGAACCGATGTTCAGCCGGCCCACCGGACCATGCTCGCGGGTGGCCGGGATTTTGACCCGCGCCCGCACCCGATACAACCCCAGCGGCAAGCTCCCGGAGGCCCCGCCAAAGACCATCAGCTTCGATTGGGCGTTGGTCCGGGCCTGCAGGACCATACCCCGCTCAGCTTGGGAATCCGCAACGACACATGAACCTTCGCCCCCACTGGCGGGCCACGCCCCATAGCCGGGGAACAGCGCGATGATGCCCGACATGTCCGTCGCGCCCTCCACCAAGCGCGCGGTCTCGGCCTTAGCCCAGTCCGGCGTGGGCGGCGGTATATACTTCCGGAATTGAGCCGCGTCGGCCCATAGGGGCGCCGGAACGTCACCGCCTTTGTCCGGGTCGGGCGTGTTGGCGAGTCTAAACCCCAACCGGGCCAACCGGGCATTCGCCGGCGCCGTCACCAGCACGTCGCGCAATTCCCAGGCCGGCATTGGCGGACAGCTTATCGGGTTGATATGGCCGAGCACGGTCTTGTTCGTATCCAGCCAGTAAACATCCGGCCATATGGAAGCGCCGCGCAGCCCGACCGAATAAAGATAGCCGGCGCCACCTTCAACAGGAATTGGCGCTGAACTTATTGCCAGGCACGTATTGGTCCCGGGAACGGCGAGCCGCAGTGACCGCCGTCCCTCCAGATAAACGGCGGCATCGGTTTCCGCCGGGACCGGTGTATGCGCGCCGGTCTTCCCATCGATGAGCTCGGCCGTCCACTCCCCGGGCGTGTGACCGTCCGCCAGCACGTTTTCAAACCCGGGATTCGGCACAAGGTTTTCCCCGAGCCACGGGATTTGGGCACGCTCCTCAGCCATGAACGAGGCGCACGGGAGCGCCACCGCCAACAGGAGCCATGGCCGCCACATCCTCACGTTCCGCCGGTCCGACCTTGTTCTCATTGAGCAGCCTTCGGGAAGCGCGCGTTCTCTTTCATCGTCCACCAGATCACCTGGCGCATCAGGTAGGTCCAGTCCTTCCATTGCCAGAACGGCGCCGCGTTCGCCTCCGCCATGCCCATCGGAACGCCCAGAATGCAGGCGACCCGCGCTTTGTTCGGCCCCACTTCCCCGATCACCAGGAACGGACGCCCGTCGGCCTCCACGACCACGTTGCCCCATGGCTTCGCCGTTGCTTTGTGCAGGTAGCGCACGCGCGGTTTCGCCGACCAGTCGAGATCCTCCAAAATCGATGCCCCCGTCGGCGTCGGCTGGAGAACCGCGTCAGCCAGCTTCTCCGTGTCGAACGCGGTGTTGGCCATCGTCACCGGCAGCAATTCGCCCAACGGTGTGCCACCGAGATGCGCCGCCCCGTACGCGGCCGGGCCGCCCAGCACGATCATCCCGCCGCCGGCGCGGAGATAGTCGCCCAGCATTTCCTGGCCGATGTTGCCCAACGATTCCTGCTTCACGCCGCCCAACACGATCAGGTCGTAGGACAACAATCGCTCGTAATCGTACGGAAACGAGGAAAGCTTGGTCAACCAATTCGGGGAATAACTCGTGAACACCCGATCCAGCCGATCCACGGCGCTATTGGGCAAGTAACTCATCTGCATCGCAGGGGTTAGACGATAGACATCGTCAAGCAGTCCCTCCGCATACCAGACCTGCATCCCCGGCAGGGGCTTGAGCTTGAGCGGTTCGGGCTTGTATAGCGTCAGCTTCTGTTTGGGGCGCTCGCCGCGATAGACGGGAGTCACCATGTCCACCGTCATGTTCTCGCCCCACGAGTACGCTCCGTTGTAGTACTCTTCAAACCGGTTGGTCGCCACGGTCCCGGTCGCCGCCGGACACTCAGCGTCCACTTGAAGCACCAAGGGATCGGCGCCGGCGTTCTGAAACGCCAATGCCTTGGTCTGGACTTGGTCGCCCAACGCCGCGAAGGCGACCGTGCCAACCGGGGTCACTTGCGCGGGCTTCTGCACATTCAGCAGACTCACCTTCAGGGAAAGCGCGGCGGGCGCGTTCGCCGAACGGATCGCCGACAGCGCGAGTTGGCCCGTCCCATGGCCGTCGCTCTTCATACGATAGCCCGCGATGTAGTTCGTGGTAGCCGCGACCACGTTGTCCAAGCCGACCACCGGGACGATGTAGGCGATGTACTCCACCGCTTGTCCCGCCGGGAGATAGGTGATCCGATACATGGATTCGAGCGTGGCATTGCCGCCGTTGGCATACAAGGCGTCCAACTCGTTGTAGTCGGACAGCATCACCAGACCGGTTTTCCGTTGCGTGTCGAGCAGCGCCAGCCAACCCGCGCTGATGTCGCGCACAAAACTCTCCGGACCGGTGGCGCCCCAGTTCTCCCCCGCCTTCACGCGCACCCCGCGCGTGGTGGGCCGGAACGATTTGTCCGTCGCCCGGTCATACTGGCCGCCCGCAAAGAAGATATTCTGCTGCCAATAGGCTAACAACTTGGAGTCTTTCTTCGGCGCCGTGATCTTGATGCGGCATTCCAGCGCCGGACTGTCGGCCCGCAACGTGTACGTCTTCTCCAGGACCAGATCCTTCAGTCGCGCCTCTTCGTTGCCGCCCCACCGGCCGGTCACCGTGTAACGCAACACCAGTGCGCAGGCTTGGGGATCGTTTTTCCGATCGATCACTTCGTAGGTCGCGCCGAGCATCTCGCCCGGCCAATCCTGCGATTGGAAGTGATCGATGCACAGGCCGTTCGGCGACTTCTCCGGGACCACGTCCACGTCGCCGCCCAGCTTGTCCCGATACGAGATCACCGCCCCGCCGCGAGCAGGATCAACCCGCAGCGACACCCGCCCGTTGTCCAGGCGATAGCAGGGCTTACCCGCGCAGTCCTCTTGAGTCAGCGTAACATCGGCATGGACTTGGCAGGCCAATATCGCCATGACGGCCACGCCAGCTATAAAGGAAAATTTCATCGGAGATCTCCTCTTCGTTCAGAATTCGAACACGACGGTCTTGAGATAGATCACGGCGGGCACCATGACGCTCACGGCGTCGCCTTCGCTCGTCAGCGGTAACGAAGCCGCCTGCACCCGGGGCTCGACGTCGGGCGTCAGGGATTCCGCCGCCACCAGCCAGGCCTTCCGCGGCAGCCGGCGCCCCATGGCATGGCAATGGACTTTCACGGCCATTACCGGCGGACGCACTTTCGACTCCTTGTTCTCGCCAATTTCCTCCGCCACGGGCGAGTTCACCAAGTGAACGATCGCCTGGTCGTTCCCTTCCGGGCTTCGGTTGCTGAACACCGTTCCCTTCCACCATAGCGTGGCGGGCGCGTCCACGACGATGCGCGTTTGGTTCTCGGGCTGCTGACGGAGATTCCAGCCCGAGTACGTATCGCTGAACCGGAAGGCCAGGCGCGGCAGATCGCCCGCCAGGGCCGAGTCGTTCCTGTAAAGCGCAGAAAAAAACCGGCCGCCGGAGAGCACGCGAAAGATGCAGGCCTGCAGCCAATCCGCCTCGCCGTGCTTGGCCGGATTGAAGTATCCGCGATCGAACAACCACGGGTCGTAGATGCCGCCGAGTTGCCGGATATGATCGCCCCAATCGACGATCCGCTTTCGGTAGGCGTCCCAGTAATGATAAGGCGAGGTCTTGGCATCGTAAGAGATGGTCACTTCGTCGAGCATCCAGGCGTGGTCCCGGCACATCTCGGCCAAATGCAGCGGATAGTCCTTTTTCTCTTCCGGTGAGACGCTGTTGTAGCCCCAACTGAAATCGGGCAGTTCACGGGCAACAAGGGCCTTGACGGCTTTGAGCGATTCGGCCGACAGGCGGTCGGCTTCTTTGAGCGTGGGAGCGATCTCGGTGCCGTCTATGCGGAAGAAGCCCGGCGCTACGTTCAGCCACCAGACGTCCCAGCGAACCCCTTGGAAGCCCATCTCCTTTCCGAGCCGGATAATCTGGTCGGCGATCCAGCGCCGCACTTCGGGATGGGTCGCGTCCAACACGCCGCCGAACTTGTTCTTGCGCAAAGGATCGAATTCGAATTCGTGCCGTCGCGAATACCGCGCGTGGGCCTCCAGGTCGTAATCGCCGACCTCGCCGTTACGGTCGTATATGAACCAGTCGGGATGCTGCTGGTACAGTTCATAACCCGCTTCCTCAAAGGCACACCCCAGGATATACGACTGCACATGCGTGCCCGTGGGTTTCATCATCGCGACCCTCTCCTTGTACGTCTTCAAACTCAGCCAGCGGGAATCCCACGTGCGCATGAACGGATCCTCCGGCGGGATGAAGCCCGCCAGATCGCCCCAACTCCACCCGAAGCACTCCATCCGGCCGCAACGGTTGTCACGGTCGCGCATGGCACGTGCGATGACATTCGCGCGCTCTGTATGACTTTCGGGCTGGACATAGAAGACCTCATAGGGAGTGCCCGACAGCTTGTGCGACACGAAGTCACGCGAGGGGAAGTGAAGGGTCATGCCGTTCGCCGTAATGCCCACGTCGATCCGGTCGCGGTCCAGTTCCTGCCCCTGTCGATCCTGCAACGCGAACTGCATGTCATGTCCGGCTTCCGGCCCGCGGGCTTTCCACGCGACATCCACCACGCGTCGCTCGCCCGGCGCCAGCGACACGGCGACGGTGGCGGCCAGCCGCCGCCCCTCGATCCCAACAAAGTCCTCAGCCACCAGTTTTCCCTGAAACGCCGCTTTCGTCGGATTGATCAGGGTGACGGCGATCTGCACCTGTGCGCCCGGCGCGACCATGGTTTGGGATCGCAAGAGTCCGGTGATATAGGGCGCGTTCGTCCCGTGGGCCTCCAGTTCCATGCGGTTGATCCAGACGGTGGGTTTACGATCGCCCGTTTGCGCTTGCCAGATCGGCGTGAGGCTCAGCGTGTAGAGCGCCGGCGCGTCCGCCACTTCGAACGGGATCGGCAATACACGGTATGCGTTTTCGCCGGCACGGATGCCATAGACCGCGGCGCTGGACTCGAAATGGCCACTCGGATCGCCTTGCCGGTCGCCTTGCCGGTCCAAGGCCACCTTCAATCGCAGCCCGTTGGCCATAGTGTTCAAGTCTTTGCCACGCACCCAGACACGGAGGGTGCCTGTGCCTGCCAGCAAAACATCCTTGGCCGTGGCGATGGCCGGCAGATTGCCCTCCTTCGCGAACGCCAGTTGCAGACACTGGCTGCCCGCGGTCACGGAATCCGCCACAACGTCCGCCCCCGCGCACAACGGGCCCGGTTTCACGGCGCCAAATTCGTAGTGCCAGAGCGTTTGCGGCGCGGCCGCGGCGCCACCGCCCCACAATAGCATCAGGCCGATAGCCAACCCGGCCGCGCGGCGGCGCGTGCGGTTAGTTTCCGTTCTCAGATTCGTGGGTGCCCCAATCGCCAGACATAATGAAAGTCCTTGACCAACGCGAGCTTTACGGCCTTCTCGTCGCACACGAACACATTGCCCACTCACATCTTGTTGGCCTTGTCGATGGACTCCTGAAACCAGGCGGTCCCGTCCGCGTCCACCGGTTTCGCTTCTTCCGCGCGCGCCGAGCCGCACCCGATGAAAGCCAGGTAAGCAACCGTCGCCGACCACACAAGACTTCGTCACCCTCGCGTTCTGCCGCGAACCGCCATTCCCGTTGCCTCGATTCATTGTCATTATGTCTCCCATGTTTTCTCCGTGTGTCAGCCCAATGCGGGCCATGCCCGTAGTCCAGTTTCGCCGCGTGCCGTACTCAAGAACCCACCCCCAGCCCCTCCAAGGAGGGGGCCATTCCCCAAGGCGGGCCATAGACGACGGCCGTGTCTCCGGTACTCGGCACCCCCTCGGGTGTCCAGCGGAGCGGCACGAGCCAATCCCCACTCGTGGCGTTGAATCAATACTTCCCGTTCATCCGAACGTTCACGACCCCGGAGGTCGTGGCCACACCCTCGTTGTCGTACGCAATCGTCGTCAGCGCATAATAACCGGCCGCGGCATTCCACCAGACGTAATTCCAGCCATCGGCGCCGTTCGTGTCGGTGTACAGCAGGACGCCATTCGCCCAGAACTCCACCCGGCTGATTGCGCCATCCAGGTCGCTGGCCGTTGCCTCCAGAGTCATCCCTCCCCCGACCGGGATGACAGCGCCCTCGGCCGGATGGACCATGCTGACGCTGGGCGCTTCCGTGGGCCCCACCCGCACGCCGACGTTGCCTCTAACGAACACGTTGAGCAACCGCACGTCGGTGACACCGTCGAGTGTCTTCTGCGCTTGTGGATACGTCGGTAGATGGGTGCGCAGGGGCGTTAGCATCGTGTTGACAAAATTCGTCGTCAGCGCATCGCCCTGGTCGGCCAAGGGAATCGGGGGAGAATACCCCGTCTGACTGTAGGCCAGCGACACCGTCCCACCCGCCCCCGCCCGACAAAAGACATTCGTAAAAGTCACGTCAGTGAAGTCAACCGGGCTCATACCCAGAAACAGCGCCTTCGTGGCCGCCGTCTCGTTCGTCACGAGAATGATCGGCCCATACATGTTCTGAGTGGGCTTCCAGTACACATAGTCGGCCAGAAATGTCGCCTGTCCGCTGAACCCGTTGAGCTCGATATCCGCCTCGGCCGCCTCCGGCTTGTGCACCAGCCGTGTGGAGGCAAGGGTGAAGGTCCCGTTCCCGCTCAGTTTTGCCGTCCGCTTTCCGCTCTCGTAGTTGCCGGCGGTCACCAGCAGGCTCCCGTTATCCGCCACCTCGAACAGACCCTCGGAGATGCCAGGGGGGAAACTAACGGCGCCCGGCTGAGCGCCAAACAGCGCCGTATAGTTCGTGGCCGCCACGCCCGCGCCGACCACCTTCACAAAACGACTGTCTTCGTTTAAGGGCAAGGAGCCGACCATTATGGCACCGAACCCGTGGCCCTCCACAATCACATTCGTGCAACCGTTGACCAGCAACCCGTACTGTCTGATCCTTTGACAGAGTCCGCCATGGGAGTACACCCGAGCGCCCGGTTGATCGGGGTTATCCACGTAAATGGCGCCGCCTCCCTCTTCGCAGATCACTATGATGTCGCTCACCGTGGCCTTGCTCGGGCCCAACAACCGCAATAACGGAGCGGCGGGACTGGTACCCGTCCACCGCAACATCGTCCCGCCGCCGTAATCGCCGATCAACAGGATATCCGCGTTGGCCGGAACCGTCAGCGTCTGCGTGATCGAGTGGCTTCCCGCCGGAATATGCACGGTGGAACGCGCGTAGGAGACCGCGTCGGTGATCGCCGCCTGAATTTCGGCCCAGCCGGCATTGGTCGCCACCTCCACCACGTGCCGCCCCGTGTTCGTCGGCGTGCCCGGCAGCGTCGGCATGGCGTTGCCGATGTCGTTGTACCCCACCACTTGGTCGTCCTGCTTCCACAAACGGGCCGAGCCGCGCAGGTCGAGTGGGGCGTCCACCGTGTATCGGTTCCCGACCGAGACGAGATCGCACCCCACCGTCGCCGCCGCGCCGACGGTCCCCGTCACACTGCGAATCCGGTTATCCAACAGGATCGCCGGCCCGCTGTTCCACACCCAAACGGCTTCCGCATCCCGCTGATCCAGAATAGTATTGTTCCGGAGCAACAACGGGCTGGCCACCCAGGGGGTGTTCACCGACAGGAAGGTCTTGGACCCCACCGACGTGTTGCCGTAGAGTTCCTGCCAGATGGGCATCGTTTGCACCACATCCGCCAGACTCGAGTTTCGGAAAAAGCTACGGAACACATGCGCGCCGCCAACCAAGCTCTCCACACCGATCGCGTTGTCCTCGAATACGCTGTCCCACACCCAGTTGATGAAAGCATTGAAGCTGTAGGTCTGAATGCCCGCGCGAGCGCAACGGTGAAACCTGCAGCGAACGATGGACATGCTGTCGTCGCCACTGCCAAAGCCGTTCGCCTCGTCTATCATACCCAGGCGCAAGCCCACCGCCAGGTTCGTGAACACATCGTCCGCGTACGTGTTTGCCGTGCTTTGATAAGGGACGCCACTCCACAGCGCATTCCTACTGTATACGCAAGCCACGCCGATCACGTTACTGCCCGATCCATCCCAGGTGATTCGGTCGATACGGGAACACGACACCCCATTTGCCCACAGCATGGCCAGGGGTGTGCCATCGGCATATGTCAGGGAATCTGAACTCGGACCGGCCCACTTGATGATCGTGTTGGTCGGATGTTCGCCGATGAGCGCCACATTGTACAACCCTCTAAGCGTCAGCCGATTCGTGATGACATAGGTTCCCGCCGGCAGATACAGCACGGTCTTGCCCGTCTCCGCATGGCCCGCCCTGTGGCCCCACACGTCCGGCAGGTCGTCCAACGCGTTCTGCAGCGCCGCCGTGTCGTCACTGTCACCGTCGCCCATGGCCCCGTAGTCCGTCTTAACGTTAATCCAACTGCTGGTAAACGGCCCCACAAACTCCTCGTCCGATGGAACGAACGCCGGACGCCATTCGGACGGCAGGACCCGCGCGGGTCCCGGGGTCACTTTCCAGTTGTCGAACCACGCCGTTTGCGAAGGACCGTGATAGGCATACCTCAAGGACATGGAGAACGAGCGCAGTAACAGGTTCGTGAAGGCCATCGAGCATGTAGCTCCCGTGTTTGTGTCCGTCAATGTCGCGGTGAAATGCCCGGCCCCGTCGCCGGCCACTTCCAGCCGATCCAAGAGACCGGCCGGCGGCGGATTGAAACCGGTATCCACACTGGTCGTTCCTTCGGGTGTTTCGACGGAGAGACACACCGAACCGGTCCCCCCCGTGTACATGAATCCCACACGATACCATCCGTCGGGGTCCAATCCTACGCAGTGAATCATGAGTTTTCGGGAACTCCCCGCTTGCGGCTCCAAGGCCAAGTCCACGGCCACCGTGGAATTCGCCGCATAGGGGTACTTGCCTATCCGCTTATGATCCCCTACGAGCCAATTGACGAGGTCGCCAACCGCCAGCATGTCGTCGCTCGCCAAACGAAGTTGCCCATTCGTTACCTGCGCGCCGGCGGTCCATTGGTATTGGGGATAGTCCGCGGCCGGATTGGTGGAGTTGACGCCGAAGGTCTCGTTCAACGAGGGCAGGAACGACGTTCCATCGTCAACCATCTCCGGCATCATATAATACTGACCAAGAGCCGGCGCACACAACAGCGTGAGCGCCGCGACAGACAGTGACTCCGCCCGCCAACGTTGCCGACCCCGCATTCCGATCGTGGTTGTTTGCATTCCGACTTCCTTTTTTTGGCTTGCGCACACACGGTCATGGAGCGATCTCGAAACTGAATTGGTTGCCGGGATCCTGCAAATAGGTGTCGTAAAACGGCGAGTAGGTTTTGGCGTGGACCGTCTTGCCGTCGGGCAGGAACTCGAGAAGGCGCAGGTAGCCCTCGCCTCCTAGCGGGCCATTCTGATAGTTGACCCACATCTGCTGGACGGCCTTGCCACAGTCGTTCGTGTCGGTACTGTATCCCACGCCCTTGGCCAACACGTGACCACTCACGGTAAGAGCAAAGTTGTTCTTGCGGACAAGCTTTCGCCACAGCTACTCGCCGTCGTTGACGTCCCCCTCCCGATCCGGTGAAAGCGTGTGGGGATCAAACGCCTGTGACGCGCCTTTCTTCGCGAAGTCGTAACGGGTGTTGTCGATATGCAGGTAGGCGTGGGTCACCAGAATGGCTTTGCGGTCGGGATATTTGGCCAGCACGTCATGGGCCCATTGCACCGTCTTGTTGCGCGGCGCCCACTCCAACGCGAGAACGATCCAGTCGGATCCCCCCGCGCTAAACAAGTGGTAGCTGTTCGCCGTATCGCCGTCCATCACCCCGCCGAAAGTCGGCCAGCTCGCGAACTTCGCAACCGGAAAATACCGGCTGAGTAGCGACTTTCCGGCCACCATGTCTTTGTATGACGTGGAATCATGATTACCGTAGGCGATCGCATACGGGACCTTTCCGTCCAATAGGCTCATCGCTTCCTGGGCATGCCGCCACTCGCGCTCGGCGCCGCAGTTGACGAGATCGCCCATATGCAGGACGTACCGAATGTCGTATCGGTCTTTGTTCTGGACAATCCAAGATGTCTGCGCCGCGAACATGCCGGGATATTGTTCCGAATAATTCTGCGTATCGGGCAGGAGAACCAGGGTCCAGGAACCGGGCACGAAATCCGGCGGTTCGGGATCGCCAGCCGCCGCCAGCACGGCACGGGAATCGAATCGCTCCTCAAAGGCGCCAGCCACGGCGATGCCCGCCGCATCCTTCGCCTCGGTCACGACTTTCACCACTAGGCGGCCTTCCCCGGCATTCGTGAACACCCCTTCCTTCGTCTGAACCCGGTCGCCGAGCCCCTCGAAGGAATAGCCCCCCACGGACGCCGTCTGCGCCGGTTTCTGCGCGTTGGTCAGCGTGACGTTCATGGAAAGCGCGGCGGGCGCGTGGACGGAACGAATCGCCGAAAACGCAAGCGTGCCCGTGCCCGTGCCGTCGGTCTTCAGGTGGTAACCGGCAATGTAGTCCGGCGTCGCGGACACCACGTTGTCCAAGCCGACCACCGGGATGATGTAGGTGATGTACTCCACCGCTTGCCCCGCCGGAAGTTCGATCGACTGATAGGTCGGTTCGAGCGTCGTGTTGCCGCCGCACGCATAGAGGTTATCGAGCTTATCGTACTCTGAAAGAATGACCAATCCGGTCTGGCGTTTGGTGTCCAGCAACGCCATCCAGCCCGCCGTGATATCCGGCAGGAAATTCTCCTGCCCGGTGCGACCCGCCACCCGCACCCCGCGTTTGCTGGGACGGAACGATTTGTCACGCACTTGATCGTACTGGCCGCCTGCAATAACGATATGCTGTTGCCAGTAGGCGAACGACTTGGCCTCCTGCGGCGGCGCCGTGAACTTGAGGCGGCACTCCAGCGCCGGGCTATCGGCCCGCAACGTGTAGGTCTTCTCCAAAACGAGATCCTTGAGCTTTTCATCCTCGCGCCCCCCCCACTGGCCCGTCACGCGGCAACGCAGCGTCAACGCGCCGGCTTGAGGATCGGCCTTCCGCTCGGTCACCTCGTACTCGGCGTCGAACATCTCACCCGGCCACCCTTGCGATCGGAAGCGGTCATGACACAGGCCGCACGGTGGTATGTCGGAGATCAAGTCCACGTCGCCGCCCAGCCGGTCTTTGTACGAGACCACGGCGGCGCCGCGCGACGCGTTCACCACCAGCGACACACGCCCGTTGTCCAGGCGGTAACAGGGCACACCATCCCTGTCTTCCTGGACAAGCGAAACATCGGCGCGCGCCTGAAGCGCCAACAGAGCCATGGCCGCCATGATGTGTAGAATGGAAGAGTTGATTGTTTGCCTCCTTGGTCGTCGCCTGTTCAGCAGCCACCGCACGACTCTGGTCAACAGTTTTGGATAGCCGGACCACTCATAAAAGAGGACGTTCCCCTTCGCCGGTTCGCCATGTTTCATGATACGATCTCCTTGGATTACGTTTGCAGTAATTGGTGACAACGGAACAGAACGCGCGGCAGATGAAAGAAGCCTTTCCAGCCATTGGCTTTGGCCGTCCACATGGGCTTGCCGTCACGATCCAGATAGCCGAGCCATTCGCCGTATTGCGGATCGGGAAAGCGATTGAACGTGTACTCATGGACACGCTCGTACCATGTCCATAGCTCCCGCCTGCCGGTCAGCGCGTAGCCCAACAGCAGGGCATAAAGCGTCTCGCAATGCGTCCACCATAGCTTCAGGTTCGGGCACAAGGGGTGGCATGGAGTGCCATCGATGTTGGCGATGTATATCAGTCCGCCATACTCCCGATCCCAGCCGCGTTCCAGTGAGGCCAATACGATATCCACCGCCGTTCGCACCAGCAATTCATCGCCGCGTTTGCGGGCCACTTCCAGAAGCATCCAGGCGCTTTCGATGGCATGGCCCGGTATAACCATCCGGCCTTCCGGCAAGTCCAGCATCGGTGCGCCGTCCATGGCGACGTGCTCCAGCAGAGCCGACAACTCCGGCTTCCAGTGCCAGTTGACCATGGACTCGACCGACACACTCAGATCGTCCTCAAACCGCTGACTGGGGCGAATTTCGTTGAGTGCCCAAGCCGCGGTGATGCGGCACATGTCATGGGCTTGCATATGGAACTGGGCCTCGATCGGATAGCCGAGCTGAGCCGTGTCCTCCGGCTGGCCGAACCGCGGAACGAGGAAATCGTACATCGCCATCGCCCGGGTCCAGAGCGATTCGTCGCCGGCCGCCTTACTCAGTTCCGCGATGCCGATGACGGCGAAAAGCTCGGTATAGAGACTCAGAACCTTCGACCGCGGCCGACCGTCACGGGCCAGACGAAAGTACATCTTGCCGCCGCCATCGGGCACAAATCCGTGTTTCAATATGAAATCGGCGCCCAACCGAGCCGCATCGAGCCAGGCGGGATTATTTTTGTGATGGTTGTACAGGTGGCTGAACATCCAGATCTCCCGGCCGGTCATCCACATGTACTTGTCGGTTGCCCAGACATGGCCGTCGCGTTCCAGCAGCGAGTAGTACCCGCCGCATTCGCGGTCGAGCGAATGTTTTTCCCACCACGGCACGACGTCGTCGAAAAGCGACGCGCGGTACTGTTCGCGGAGTTGTTCGAGCCGCCCCGTCGGAAGCATGCTGAGATCGATTTTCATATTCATACCTCTCCCGTCGCGCATTATTCAACCATCCGTGGATTCACCAGGAGTTCATCGACGAACAACCAGTTGCCGGGCAGCCAGTTGGCGGCGTTGGCGGCGTGCACACGCACGTAACGCGCGGTCCGGTTCAACTCGCCGGTCACCGCCATGTCGATCCAGTAGTCCTGCCGGTCGTGGGGCCAGCGCTCAAGATCGACGGACGCCACGGTTTGGAAGTCCTGGCCGTCGTTCGAAAGAGCGAACTCCACCCGGCTGGGCAAGCGGATGCCCTGGCGCTCGTATTGCAGGAACCGCGCGGCCAGCACGTGCACCGGCATCGTTTGCCCCAAGTCAATGGTCGCTTTCAGATCGGTCGAGTCGAAGCCCACCCAGTGGCGATGATCCCCCGCATCCTCGTCGCCGAAGCCACCGTCGGTCAGACGGAACTCATGCCCGATGACCGGACGTGTGACGACAGTGACCGGCTTATCCAGGGCATCGTGCGTCAGGGCGCCGCGGAACGAGGCGGCCAGGAGCGGCCACCGCCCGCGACCGGCTATGAAATCCAGGTAGTGCTCCGCCAGCCTGGCGGAAAGCGCCGGTTGCCCCACCGGCACGGGCGAGCCGGGCTTGTCCATCGTACCCAGAACCGCGTAGCAAACGACTTCGTCCACATGGGGCGTCACCGCCGCCATCTGCGACAGCAATCGCGGGAACGCGGCGGGAACCAACGGCAGCCAGCGTTCGGTACCGGCCCGTTCCCCGCCCACTTCCCAAGTGAACGATTCCACGTTGCCCCACAACGCAATGCGCGGCACCTGATCGTGCATCGCCCGC
>JAQULY010000024.1 GCA_028718445.1 Kiritimatiellia bacterium | reverse complement strand
GAACCCCAAGCGTGGGCGCGGAGTTGTCAAACGTCAACCGGCAGAGGTTGTTGGTATCCGTATTGGAGGCGGGCAGGAAGCGGTAACCGGTGTCGCCGACAATCGTGTAGTCAGACCCGTTCGATGAGACGGCCGCTTGAAAGCGATAGCGGGACCGACTGCCGTCGTCTTTCATCCAAATGTCCATCCCCGTGAGGCGGCGCGTGGGCATGTCCGCGCCCAGTACCCATACGGCCGCATTGGTTCCAACGGTCGTGAAACAGCCGTTCGCGGCCCTCGCTCCGTCCGTCAAATCACGAATATAGGTCGTGCTTGAATATGAACCCGTGGCAATCACCGACACCTGTTGATTGATGGCGTCCGTGGCGACCCCTCCGAACGCGATGTTGTTGGAGACCGTGCAAGAGGACGCTTCTCCGCTGGTGAAGATGTCGATTTCCCGGAAACAGACGGCGTAACTGACGGACGGCACGTCCGCGAGCAGCTTCACGCAGCGGACCCCCGGCACTTCGTTCGGATCAAACACAAAGCGGGCCAGATTGGTCGTGTTGTTGTCGGTGGACGGCACCAACCCATTGCCCGAATCCGCGACCGTGACATAGTCCGTCCCATTCGACGACACCGCGATTTGAAACCGATAAAGGTGACGCGTGCCGTTGTCGCTCATCCAGATATCGATCCGGGAGAGACTGCGCCCCGGATCCTCGGCCCCCAGAATCCAGTAGCAACTGTTGGTGATGCCATAGGAGCCAAAGCAAGCGGGAGCTGCTCCATTGCCATCGGTCAATAAAAGCTCGCCCGTTAGCGACCCCTCGCCGACCTTTGTGTTCTGCAAATGAATGGCGTCCGAACTCGAGCCGGCATAGTCAATATTGTTGGAGGACACGAATGTGTAGGCCCCCGCCGACAGCCCAAAACCCAGCCACGCCGTGATGGCCCCCGCCAGCAGCCGTCCCCCTCTCGCCCGTTGTATCCTCTTTTTGCTTTGCATCGCGTGTCTCCTGTTTGCGCTATTCGTTCTGTCAAAGCTGACAGCACGTCTTGTCTGTAACTGTCCTATTCTTCACAACACTCTTGACTGTTCCTGAACATCACCAAATCACCTGCACCGTCCCTCGCCCGCCTTGTTCCTGCACCATGTCGGCGGCGGCGGCCGGCATCTCGCCGCCGCACGAGGCGCGCACGACGAGTTGCGACTTCACCCGCGTCACCCTGCGACGACACGAGACCTTCTCCACTTCGCGCAGGAACTGCTGCATGGCCAGCCGGCCCATTTCCCCCAGGTCCGTCCGAACGGAGGCCAGGGGCACCCGGAACAGATCCGTGTTGGCCAGGCAGTCGCTGAACCCGATCACGGCGATGTCGGCGGGGATGCGCAGGCCCAGGGATTCGGCCACGCGCAGAACGGTCGCGGCGATGTAGTCGGTCGCGGCCAGAATCGCCGAGGGCCGGTCGGGCCTCCGCAGCAACTCGGCGATCGCTTCGCGTTCGGGGGCGCGCGCATATCCCCCGGGCACGTCCAGGCCGTGCGCCTCCATGGCCGCCCGGAATCCCTCGACACGGTCATACATGTGCGTAGTCGGCTTCTCCACTCCGACATAGGCGATGCGCCTGTGCCCCAGCGCGATGAGGTGCTCGGCGGCGGCGCGCATGCCCAGCTTATCGTTTCCCGCAATAGCGGGGCACGGCACATCGGGCAGATAGCTGTCCACGAACACGAGGGGAATGCCCTGCGCCACCAGGCGCCGGTAGTTGGCGCGGTTGGCCTCGATGTGCCGGGGCACCAGAATCAGCCCATCCACACGTCGTTCCAGCAGGATTTCAATCTCCCGGACTTCGTCCTCGCCGCTTCCGCGAGCCACCTCGCTGACCAGCAAGTGGTAGCCATGTCGCTTGGCTTCCCGCTCGATGCCGAAGACGATGCGCGGAAAATACTCGCCTTCCATGACGGGAACGATCAGCGCCACGGTTTGCGTGCGGCCGCTGCGGATGGCTTTGACCAGGCGGTTGGGCCGGTAGTTCAACTCGCGGGCCACCTGCAACACACGGTCTTTGGTGGCCTCGGAAACCCGGCGGGCTTTCCAGCGGTCGTTCAGCACGTCGCATACCGTGGTATGCGAGACGCCCGCCGCCTTGCCGATCGCGACTACGGATGGGTTTTTCCCCATGCCCGCAATTGTGGGCAGGGGAGTTGGGGATTGTCAAGGAGAAAACGCGACGCGATAATCCGGTCGACGATTACGGACGACGATTACGGCAGACGAGGAGACATTTCCGAATCGTCAACCGTAATCGTCGCCCGTAATCGTCCACCGAACTGGACCGAAAAGGGAGAAACAAGCCGGGAGATGAACGAAGGTCTAATGCGAGCATAGTGGCCGATTGGGCTTGGGGAGTCAAACGGGCCATAATCCGGGGAATAACGCCCTGCGCTGATCGGTTGCTAACCGACCCGCTTCAAAAAGAAGCAGCCGGAAATCCGTGTAAGCAGGACCGTTTAAGGGTATCCGGTTAAGGGTGGCGACGATTGGACTTGGCGAGTCAAACTGGGAATGCAGTGGGGCTGACCCATTCCGACAGGAGAAAGCGCGGCCATCAGCGCACGCGGATCGTCACCGGGGCGGAGAGGGTTGTCAGGCCATAGATGTCACGGACACGGACGGCGAGCTCGTGCCTGCCGGGTATGGCGTTGGTCCAGGAGAACGACGTGTAGGGCCAACATGTCCGTGTGCCGACGACCTGGCCGTCGACAAGGTAGTCCACCTGCAGCCCGTGGGTGCGCACGGCATACTGGATGCCGCGTCCGCGAGGCGTGAGAAGATGGAACCCATACCCTCCGCTCGTACCGACAATATTGCCGCCCTGGGGTTGTTCGTCGCGTATGTTGACCCAGCAGTCGAGCGTTCCAGCCCGGTCGGAGAAACCACTCTTCGGCAGGTATACGGTCGAGGCGCCGTCGAACGAAAGCGCCCGTCCCGAGACTCCTTCCGTCCACGCCAGTGGCGCGCCATGGGCAACGGCACTGACAACCGACAGTTCCGACGCCTCATCCAGCGGCAGCCGAATCGCGGCGCCCCCATCCCCATCGGGGATCCCAGTGGCATGCCACACGGTTGGAGACAGGCGCAAGTCGTCCACGGCGCCCCTGAAGGCGCCGACGACGCTGTCGCCGCACCAGTTCCCACCGATGCGAAGCTCCATGTTGTCGCTCCCGGCCGGCAGATACCCGGCCGTGCCGCGCAGTTCGCCGTCGATGAACAGTCTGCTCTCCATGGCATCGGCGTCGTGAGTGGCCACCACGCGATGCCAGCCTGGCGTCACGTTCTGGTCCCACACGCCAATGGCCGTGGAGTTGTACGGACGAAGTCCGACCACCACGTCGACAACTCCGGTGCAGACCGCCCCCGGCTCCGGCTGGACGACCACCACGTCGGGAGCCTTGAATCGCTCCAGGAACTGTCGCCGTCCCGCGACCATGCCTTCCCAGGTTCCGATCTCGAACAACGCGACGTTCGATCGCGCAGGCTCGTCGGTGGCAACCGCCTTGGCGCGCGCCATCAGGTTGGAAAACGCCGTCATCCGCTCCCCGGTGCCAAGCCAGCCCCAGTGGATCGCAAGGCCCTCGACCGGGATGTCCGCCGGCGGAAGGTTGGCGGGATCGGACCAGATGCGTTCCGCCATGAGATAGAATTCCTTCATGGGTGCGGCCGCCAGTCCGTAGAGGCCCGAAAAGTAGTCGTCCAGCAGGTCGTCGACATCCTGCGTGGGGTCGTCCATCAGCTTGTAGACCACATAGGCGTCCGGTTCGGGACACAGCCCGCAGAAGTACATGCCACGGTAGTTGCAGCGCCGGAACAGTTCAAATTGTGCGGCGATCGCGTGGGCCGTGTACGGCGGGAAAGGCTCGCATCGGTTCTGGTAGAACGGATTGATGGCGAACGACCAGGCGGTATGGTACAGCCAGGCGTAGAGGCTCCTGCCGCTGGCGGCGGCCTCGTCTCCCCAGGCGCGTGCCAGTTCCAATTCATGGCGATACTGAAAGGTCTTGCCGGGTTGCTGGGCGTGGGCGAAACAGAACTGCACATCCACGTTCGGATGCAGCGCAAACCGGGTCGGGAGTCCGGCGTGTCCGGAATAAGCCAGGGTCATGGTCCGCTTGCCGGGATGCGTCTTCTGCAGCGCCGCGGTCGCCCGGTTCACAAAACCGAAGACAAGGTCGCTCCACTCGTTGTTCGAGTAAGGCACGGGGGCGATCGCATCGTTGCGCAACGCACGGCAGGCGTCGCACAGGCACATGCCCGAGGAGTCCGGGGGCTCGATCGGGAACGTGTTGGGGAGGCGCGGATTCCAGAAGATGCCCAGATCTTTGCCAATCGCGCCATCGTAGTAGGCACGCGCGTCCGCCGCGACCCGCGCGACGACGCCGGTATGCGTATAGCAGAGCTGGCTGCCGGCGTTGAACGGCTGTCCCTGGGCGAACCAGTCGGGGTGCGACTTCCCGTAGAGCCCGTAGTAGCCCGCCATCGAGTGATTGCAGAGCTGACGTTCGCCCCCCAGGCGCATGCGGCGCTGGAAGAGCGAGATGTTGCGGGTGGCCTTCGTGTGACTGACGTGCCAGGAGCCCGGCTCTCCGGGCAGCGGCGCATGGGCCTTCTGAACATACTGCGTGTAGCCGGGCGACTTCGTGTCCCAGAGGCTCCCCACACCGTGCTCATAGCCCATACCGTAGTACGTTGGATTGCCGGCACCCCGCATCTTGAAGTGGGGGGAACGCCGCACATCCGGCCCCGCCACGGTCAGCGTACGGGTGCGGGGACAGACGACACCATAGTCCGTGGGGTTGAACCAGCGCACCCCGCAAACGCGCTCCAGAAAGTCATAAACCGCATAGCAGGTGCCCTGCTCATCAAAGAAGTCTGGAAACGTGCCGGGAGCCGCATAGTCGAGTTCGCCGAAGTCCTGCTTGTCGCGACCCATGAGGATCAGGTACGACCGATCAGACGGATCGGACCGATCCGCCTGATGGAACCTGATCAGATATTCCTGGGGGCCGAAGTCGCTCACATGAAGCCCCAGCGCGGCAGTCGCTGCGCTTTCCCCAACCAGTATCCATGCGCCATCGTCGCCCGCTTCCTCACTGCCGCCGGCCAGACGCCTGATAGGCAGCGCAACCCCGGTCATCCGTTCAACATGATGCCGCAATTCAGCGGCGGCAAAGGCCGCCGCGCGAGTTGGAGGATCGGCCACAATAATGGTTGCTACCGGTTGGCCGTCGCGTACCAGCGTCAATTCACCGGCACGGGAAAGAAAGGTGAAGGCGCATAAGCACAAACTTCCCAAAACACCGCGAGCCCCAATCATAGACACCTACTCCAACTTTACTCCAGCAGACTGGCGGCCGTAGTGGCGGCAAGGGCCGCGCGGGTGAGTGACATGATGGCCTTCCACTACCGGATCAGCACGATTGTTCCCGAACGTACCGGTTGCAGATTCTCCAGGGTGATCATCTTGGGCTGGTAGTTGACGGTACAGGAGACCCCGTTGAGGAAGTTCGTCTCGGTGAAGGCGCCGGAACGGGCATTGTAGGTCATCATCGTCACCACCATGCCGGGTTCGAACATGATCCGGTCGACGCCGCCGATGGTCAGGGTGCCGTTGAGCGTGGCCGTGCCGCTCACCGCGATCGGTCGCATGCCTCCGTGCCTGTCCAGCGTCACCTGCAACGCGCCGCCGTTGTCGTTCTGCGTGAACGTGGTCGCCTCAACCGTGGGGGCCGACCCTTCGACGTGCAGCAGTCCCGAAGCCGCGGCCCATGACTCGACCAGCATCAGCGTTCCCGCCTGAAGTTTCCCGCCGGAAATGTGGTAGGATCCCACCGTGTCGTTGTGTCGCCCGACGATGAGCGAACCGCCCACGGTATTCGTGCCGCCGGTCTGCGTAAAGCGATGGGTGCCGTTCGGCGAGTTTCCCAACATCATGCCGCCGCTCACGTCGAGGGAGCCGCCGGACTGGTTGATCGTGTAATCGGAACCGGCCAGATTCGCGTAGTTGGCCGTAATGAGAAGCGGAATATCCACGTCGCCACCCGCAATGTCCCACCGGGCCGTTATCGCCGCCGCGCCATTACCCAGGTAGACTCCGGACGAGACGGTCAACGAGCCGCCCTGCGTCAGCATGTAGGCATTCGTTGTCGCGTTCTGCCCCAAAACAAGGGCGCCACAGGTCAGCACGCCACCGCTCTGGATGAAAGAGCCCACGGCGCCGGCGCCATAGCTGACGATCAGCGAAGCCGTTGTCAGGCTCCCCGCGCCCAATTCGTAGCGCCCATACGTGTTGATACCGTGACCCAGTGGGAGTTCGGCAGTGACCTCGACCACGCCTCCGTTCTGGACTACGAGCCCACGCCCCCCCACGTTGTTCTCGCCGGCGCCCACTCGGATGGACGGAGATAGAACATGACCCGAGCCGCTGATCTCCATGTCGCCGTAATCGTTATTGTAGCGCCCCAACCGTATGCCCGTTTTCGCGTTCATGAAACCGTTGGTGATCTTGTAATGGCCCTCGGATACATGCGGAATGAACAACTGCGCACAGACGGAGGTGCCGCCGTACTGATCGTAATAGCCCACGCCGCCCATCCCAAGGATGATGTCGGTGGCGCTGGCAACCGTGCCGCCCTGCTGCACAAACCGTCCGACGCTGGGTGCGATCTCGCCAACTTGGATGCTCGATGGTTCGAGGATGCCGTCCACAAAGGTGTACACGGAAGTCTGCCCGGCCAGGCCGGAGTAGCCAATTTCGAGGAAGGTCGGAGCGGAACCGGTTGTCCTGCACCGGCCGCCCTCCTGGCGGTACGTGCCGGTGCCACACAGCCGTAAGTACTGTGAGGTCACAGCGCCGCCCGTCTGCAAGATGGAACCCAACGTGGAACTCGATCCCACAAGGGCGGCGGTCCCAACCGTCAACGCGCCGCCATCGACAACTTTCATGTGACCGTTGCCCTCGCATCCAACCTGCATATTGGCCGCGGAAGCCGCCGTTGACACCGTTGCCGTTCCAGCGTTGTTGATCTTGGCGAAGTCCCCGTTCGCCAACGTCGGCACCTGCGTCGGATTCCAGCTTGCCGGGGTGTTCCAGTCACCGCTCGACACGTTGAAGAGAACATCGCCGGCTCCGGCGGCCCCTGCTGCGCAGAACCACGCGACGGCGAGAACCAACCTCTGGCTATGCTTCATTTTCACTGTGTACTCCTTCCTTATCGTAGCGTTCATGGCCTGAAAATGGCGAAAGGCAGATGAATCGGGGGGACGTCCCGGTCCGTGGCGACGATCTGGTCGAGAATGCGCAACATGGTTTCCGCGCATTCCCGGATGCTCAGCAGCGCGTACGTGGCCTCCATGGGGCACAGCAGCGGGAGCTCGACATTGCGCTGCAGCAGGATGCGGATGTCACGGGGTGTCTTGACACCGCACTCCAACATGGCGGCGATGACGCCCCGGGCTGTCGAGTCCGGGCAGACGATGAGACCTTCAGGGCGTTCCGGCAACCGCCACAGCGCCTGGAACTGATCGTACCCGAAGCGTTCCTGCTCGAAGCCGCTGTTCATGTCCTGCCTGGCGGTGCGCACCCACTCGCTGCGAACGGCGATGCCGAGGTCGCCGGTGACATCGACAAAACGCTGGAACAATTCCCGGCCGACGGGCTTGCCCTCGAATATCCGGTCCGTCTCGGTCGGCGTGATCATGCCGATCGAGCGGCAACCCTGATCGGCAAGCGCCCGGACCGAGGCATCCGCGAATTGTCCGTTGTCGAGTGTGACCCGGTTCGGAACGTCCCGACCAGTGACGAAGACACACGGCGTCTTGAGGGCCGCGAGCCAGCGCACATGATTCCACTGCGCCGTCGGCGCGACGATACCTTGAAAGCGGCCCTGCCGGAGAGCCTCGGCCAAACCCGCCGGCGGTGTGTCGGAGTCCGCATGAGGGCGGCTGTCGGACCAGACCTCGATGGGCAGCCCGCGTAGATCCAGCAGGCGACGCACCTCGCGCCCGAGGACCAGGCTGAAAGCGTGGGGATAGCCGTGACAATCGTTGACCACATCGTAATAGAGGACCGACGTCAGCTTGGGCTTGGCCTCATTGACAAACGTCCCGCGGCGCGGATGCCGCACGATCAGCTTCTGACGGGCGAGCTTCGCCATTGCCGGCTGCACGGTGGAAATGTCGACCCCGTACCATTCCGCCAACTCGCGCATCGGGGGCAGTTTCTCCCCGACCTTCAGGTCGCCCCGGCCGATCAGCCCACGTATGTGCTGCTCGATCTGCCGGTAGTACGGCTCGGACGCTCGCAGCCTAAACTCACGGACCTGTGCCTTCACGACAAAGCTCCTCCCAATTGCCGCCACCTTACCAAGTCTGCCGAGACTCTGCAACAGCAAAACAACAAATCAAATAACGGAGAATATGAAGCATTTTATAGAGATTCTGCGCGTCACCTGAAACATTTATTTGTTTTATTGTTTCGGGTATCGCAACCTCAGAATGAGGCAGGAAAGCCGAGCTTTGGCGAGATCAGGGCATGGGCCGCGCCGCCGGTCCCTCGATCCAGATGATTTCGGAGGCGCGGTCACCGGTCATTCCGGAGACCGTGATTCCTTCGTCCATCAGTTGCGCCCCGGTCTTTGCGCCGTTGAGGGCGACACGGTCTTGGAAGGTCAGCTTGTACGTGGCCTTCCGATCCAGACCCTTCAGCCTGACCACTTTCGAGTCGCCGTCCGTGGCCTTGATGGAAGGTTTGAAGAGAAATACCGAACCCCAATCCCTGTCGGGATTGTGGTATTGCAGCCCGTCCCAGTTGACGCCATCGGCCATCGGCAGGATGTGATAGACGTTCGCCCCCCGGAGAATGGGCCGCTGCCGGCTCTTGTACAGCGCGATGTGCTCACGGTAGACCGGAGTTTCCGTGGCCCAGGAGAGGATCGCGCCCAGCATGTGGGTGCGCATGTCGTAGGGAGTGCCGGTGGGACCGTAATCGGATTTCAGTTGCACCGGATTGATGCCGAAGGTGCATGAATAATAAGTCGATCGGGTGAGCGCCGGATCGGAGGCTACGTCATTCATGGTACAGAACGTCATGCGGCGGCAGATGGCAAAGCCCTTGTACTTGCCGCCGTTGCAGCAGTTCTCGTAACGGTAGCCGGGGCGTGCGCGGATCAGATGGTCCTGAATGTAGAGGAAATTCGCGACGCCCTGGTAGGTTGACGGCATCGGCTCCGACGGCGCGTTGTAGAGGTCGGTGCGCCACATGTCGAACCAGCCTTGTTCGTACCGGCTCAGGACGGCCTCGAGTTCGGCGTCTCGCCCGGCCATGGTCGTGAGGTCGACGTCCTTGTACGTGCCGCCCATGTAGAGCGAGGCCTTCAGGCCCGCCCGATGGGCCTTGGCGGCAAAGTCGAACCCGTCGGGCCAGACCTCGGGGCGGTATTGCCAGTCACGGTTGGTGTACCAGCCCTTCCCCGTGCCGTCCCAGTAGTCGAACTTAACGCACTCGGCGCCGGCGGCCGCCAAACGGTCGTAGATTGACTGCGGGGTCTTGCCGGTGACGCTCGAACTGCCGCCGCCGCCGGGTTCCGACATGCACATCTCCACCCACGGTTCGTTGTCGTTGTCGTGCAGACTGCGCGTGATCTTGTGGTTCCAGAACCAGCGCTTGAACCGGTTGGCGCCGTCGTCAATGTCGCCGGCGTACGCGCCGTAGTACACGCTCGGGATCAGGAAGGTCTCGCCCTTCCCGCTCGTCGCAGCACCGGTTATCGGGTGGACCGACACCTTCAGCCGCGGAGTGTCGGCCTGGGACTGCAGCTTGAATCCGCCCAGTTCCCACTCGAAGCCGACGTAAGCGCCATGGTTGGACGCCACGTTGAGAATGACCAGCGGAATGGCGGCAGTGCCGATGCTGATCGCCGCATTGGTCCCGCCGAGCATGCGCTCATGGACCCTGCCCCTTCCCGCCGGGGTCTTGTCGGCCCAATGCGCCAGCATGGGGCCGTCCGCGACAAGCTCGACGCCCGCCGCCACGATGTCCGAGCCGTACGCGACACTTTCCGCGGAGTTGTTGACGATGAACACTTCGTTTTCGACCGGGCCCGGCCCGGTCCACGCGCGCCAGACCGACTGCATTTCCAGCGCCGGTTCCGTGCACGCGAAGCGCAGCGTCACCCGCTGTCCCCCGCCCTCCTTGTCCTCGCTCGCGCCGCGGAAATCCCATTTCAACCGCTTGCCCGGCATGACCGGCAGCGGCACCGGCGATGGCGCCGGCGCCCAGTTCCATTTCCGCGCCGGATTGAGCAGCCTCGTCACGTTGAGCGTATTGCTCTCCACCGTAATGGTCAGTTCAGTGTCTTCGGTAGTCAAAGTCCAGGCGCATGGTTCTGATTCCACGCCGGAAATCTCCTTCTCCGTTCCCGCGGCAACAACGTTGACCGCCAGCATGAATGCGAGCCCTGCCGTGATGCCATTGCGTTCAGGCAATTTCATATGACGTCTTATCCTTACGGTTTACTCGTTACACGCACCATGGCGCACCCGCGATGCAGCGGAACCGTCAGGGCAAATGTATCGGCTTGTCGCCGCATCTTCAAGGGAACAGGCCTTGCGACGCCCGGATGCAGAGCCTCGGCCCAGTTCTTGCGGGACAATCCCGATAGACCGCGCAGCGTCACTGTGGCATCTGTCGCCTTTCCCGCAAACGTGATCGGGATGGCATACCCACCGGGCACCGAGAAGAGATTCGCCTGGGCGACGCCGCCCTCGACCGTGAGGCAGTGCGGTTCCAGCACCCACTTCTTGCCGCGCATGGCGTCCAGCAGCGGGCCGTAATCGAGATAGAACTGTTCCGCCCGGGGATCGGGCCTGATGGAGTGATCGTTCTGGGGGAACGGAGCCATGGGATAGGCACCCAGATATAGATGCCGCTGGAAAAACGCATCGGCATCGGGACTGAGGTCATTGGTCGACCCGGCCCAGATCACCACCGGCTTGCGGATGCCCAGCAGCGCCGCATCCAGGCCACCCTCGGTGAACAAACCGTCGATGTCCTTGTAGTAATCGATGCGATGCGCTACGAAAGGATTGTACATGATGACCTTGCCGGCCCGATGCACGATGTCGGCGATCGGGGTCATGCCCTCCCTGAACGAGAGGGTGTAATGCCGGCCCGGACGGCCGTCATACCAACCTACGCCGTCGTCCGCGGCGTAGTTGACACTTCCGTAGTGCGGGAAGAACAACCGATCGCAGGCGAGACCGGCCCAGTTGGTCATATTCTCCATGTAGCGCACGGCCTGTTCGCGAATATGAGCGTTGTAGCCGGGAGCGGCCGGATCCAGAATAATATCACCGGCCCAGCTGCTGCCCTCTCTCCCCTCGGCGTCCAGCACGATGCTGTCGGCAAACTTCTTGCGCAACAGACCGAACTGGTCTCGCCATTTCGCACTCGGCGGTGCCGCGTTGGTCGGCGCCTCTTTACCGAAAATGTAGGTCCCAAACTCGCTCAGGATGAAGTAGTTCAAGGGGACGATGCCTGCTTCGCGGAATTTTCCGCCACGCGCGTTCATCTGCGCAAAGGACATCGTCTTCCCCGTCCACGTGGTCCAATTGTCCTCGGGCGGCATGAACATGCCGAAGAACGGCCACGCGAACGACGAATCCCAGAGAACCCGGAACGCCATTTTTCTGAATCTTTCGGTTTCCACCGGACCATCCCAACTTGAATACGCGCCACACCCCTCGGCCTCCGTCACCTTGGGATTCGGCGGATCGAAATAGGCCGGATACCGCTGAGTCATCCAGCGCAGGCCACCGCGCCAGTCGGCTTCATGCACGACGATGTCCATGGCGAACCGGATGTTCTTCCCCTGTCCCAGCCGGTGGCTCAACCGCCGGAAGGTCACGGTGCCGTCTGTCGAAGCATATAGAGCGACATCCAGCAGGGTGTCCTCGGGCGACAGGATCAGGCTGATTCCCTGGTCCTTTTTCTCGTCCAGCACACTGGCCAGCGGCATTGCCGTTTCTTTCCCCAGGTTCCAGGACCCGGCCGGCATGGGCCGGGATGCCAGCGGATTGCCATTGCCGCTCGTGCGCGCCGCGTCGGACACATCCGCGAACATGTTCTGTCCGAGAATCCAAGGCGTCCAGAACCGGGTTCCGGGCGCAACCGGGCAGACCATGCGTGTCGTTATCGGCGCGCTCCAAGGCGCGGCGTTGTCCGCCTGAATTTCCAGCTCCCAACGGATGCTTCCCTTCCCCGGCGTGAACCGCTCGATCAACTCAAACCGCGGCGGGGGCTGATTCGTCGAACCTGCCGGTCCGCGCACCCAGTTCCGCCGGAACTCCCAACCGCCATCGGCAATGAGACGACGTTGAATCTTCCCATCCCACAGGCAGCCTTCAACGGATGTCAATGCGGTCAGCGGCAGCGTGTCCTCCCCGGCAACCAACTGAACGATCTGGCCGTCCTTGGAAAGCGTCGCCTGCAAATCCCCGCTCGTCACCTTCAACGGCGAGTACTGCATGGGGGCCGCCGAATCGTCCGCACGCCACACGGGATATTCCGGCAGCTCCACCGTATCCGAGGAGACCCTGGCGCCGGCGGCATCCGCCGCCATGGCGTAAGCGACGATCTGCTCGCCCTCGGCCGGAGCCGCGATATCAGCTCGCCAGACTCCACGCGAAGCGCGCGCGGACACTTCCCGCCAGGGCTCGATCGAGCCGACCGGGGTGTTGTGTTCCCGTTTGAACTCGAAATCGACCAGGGGCATGCGCTTGACCCAGAAGGAAACGTTGGTGACGGCGGACGGCCCCGACGCCCTGGAGCTCAGGACAAGCCGGCCCCTTTTCAGATCAGCCCGAGGCGGCTCGACGGCCGGGAAGGCCGGCGCGATCCCGAAGACCGACTGAAAGTACCGCAGCGGGATCCGCCAGTTGCCGACCTGGGTGTGGTTGTCGTTCGGCAACATCAAAAGCGACTTGGGGTTGGTCATCTCCCGGTAGGTTTTCAGGACCATGGGCATCCAGAAGAAGATATCGTCGGTCCCGGAGAGCATCAGCACATGGGCTTTCACGCGGTTCAGCCGATGCTTCGAATCGAACGCGGCCAACCAGGCCTCCTGCTCTTCCCTGGGACACATCTTCAGCGGAACCACATACCCGTCCAGGCGATAGCCGGGCATGGTCAGAAAGCCGCAGCCATACTTCACGGCCGCCGCCTTGAACGCCGGCTCGTGCCCGATCGCCAGAAGCGTGAGGAACCCGCCCGCGGAGCATCCGGCGATGGCCAGGCGGTCCGGATCGACCTCCGTCCGGCTTTTCAGGAACTGAACGGACCGGCGGACAAACATGACGCCGTTGCGGAACGCGCTGGTTTCCGGCTTACAGGTATACTTGCCTTTGATGGGCACGCCATTCGTATCCTTGATCGCGGCGTGCATGGTTCCGTGACTCTCGAATTCGGAATGGGGTGGGTGGCGTGAGGGGGTCGGCCCGCACCAGTCGATGGTCAGACAGGCGAACCCATTGCTGGCATACCCGTTGCCATGGACCGGCGAGAGTTCGGTCAACCCCGACCCGTGCAGTTCGAGAACGGCGGGATACCGCCCTGGTTTCTCGGGATGCGAAAAGAAGGCGTGGATGCGCGTCTTCTTTTCATTAAAAGGCGCACCATCCATGAAGAACTCGATCGTCTTGACGCCCCCCGCGTTGGTTTCGGAAAGAATCGACACGTTCAGAGGCAGATTCTCAATGGACGGAATCGCAAAGAAATCGTTCGTCTCGGCCGCCAGCCCGACTCCCGCGAAGGCAAGGGGAAGAATCGCAAGAAAACGCAATGTTTGATGAATCATCGATGGAGCTTCTTTAACGATCGCCGCCATCGAGGAAGATGGCTTTCCCCGTGCCGCCCCGAGGAGTTGTTCTCGGATAATCCGGATTCAATTTCTGATTCGTGACCCGCACCAGACGGGTATGCGGATCGGGCAGTTCCCTGACGCCTTCGGCCGTTTTCACGCGCACGTTCGACAGCCGGAAGCGGCGCACGGTGAAATCGGCGTTCGGGTTGTAGACGTCCACCCAGGTGGACGGATCGTCGGGCTTGCGCTTGGCGGTGGCCGACATCGCGCCGAACTCGACGAGCCTGTAATCCGGCCCCGGGTTGAAGTTCAGCCGAACGTCGTCGATGGAAAATCCATCCACGTGGAGCGCGATCCGGAAATGCGTCGGCCGATCAAAGGCCAGCCCTTTGAAATAGACGTTCGAGACCGTGCCGATCGGATCGCAACAATCCGTTTCCTGACCCCACACGGGCGGCTGATCGTAGACGCTGAAAGACTTGATGTTCCGAATGTCGCGAAACACGCAATCGACGATCGGACAGGGAAGTTTCACGCCGTTGTCGAACGTCTTGGTGCCCGGCAGCAGGCGCATCGCGCGCTGGGAAGTTCCGTCGATAGCCTCCACCAGCACGTGGTCGATCTGCCCGTACGTCGGATCCAGCCCCTTCCACCCCCAGCCGATCAACGCCACGAAATCGTCCCACGTAACGCCGCGGATGTCGCGCACCACGCCGTAACTCGTGGGCCCGTCGATATGCACGCCGTCCTGCCGGTGCTCGTCGAAGATGATGCCCTCCACCCGGAAATCGCGGCAGGCGCTGATCTGGATCCCGTGCAATCCCGTTTGACGCATGGTGAGGTTCCGCACGACAGCCCCGCGGACGCGGCTCAGCAGTATGACGCCGTTGGCGGAAATCGAGCTGTCCCCCCGGTTGATCCATCCCTTTCCGTTCCCGTTTAACAAACCCCGGCGGGTGGACAACGTGTTCCAGATGCCGCCTTCGATCAGAATACCCGTATCGAACGGCGCCTCCTCAGGAACCGGCTTGTTCTTGCCGTCGACGACATTCGCGTTCCGCACCATGCAGGTGTTGGATTTCGGGATGAGCCGGATTTCGGCTTCAGGATCGGCCTTGATGCGCTGGCCGGACTTGAGCACGATCGGCTCCGAAATGTGGTAGGGTTTGTCGCGCTTCGGAAGATAGACGGATCCGTGCTTGTCCAACGACGCGCGGATGGGCGCGTTCCAGAGTCTGGCTTCCACGGTGCGGGTCAGTTCACCGGTGCCTTCGGGCCAGATTTCCTCCCAGCTTGAGGGGGTCGCCAGGGATTCGAAGGCGGTCACGCCGACCGTCGTGGTCGAAGCGTCGGTAAATTGGGTTGCCTGAGCCACGCGCGCCTTGATCGCCTCGGCCAGCCTGTCGGCTTCTGCCCGATCGGGCGATTCCCCCATGGCCATGACGGCCGCCAGGCCGCAGATCAGGACAAGGATCGATCGTCGCTTGCGCCTCCCACTGCCATCCATCGCAGGGTTCCTATACATTCCTCTATGGTTTCACGACCTTGGTCTCGAAATCCATAGTGTCGTGCAGCATCCCGTGCTATCGGGCGGACAAGAATGCCGCACGCGCGCTGTGCGGCGGCTGAATCGCAGATATTATACCCTCTTTCAACACAACCGATTCGTCCGCCCGCTCCACCCGCCACATTTTCGCGTCAGTCAGCCCGAGTTCGGCCAGGGAGA
Organism: Kiritimatiellia bacterium; assembly: GCA_028718445.1. Taxonomy (GTDB): domain Bacteria; phylum Verrucomicrobiota; class Kiritimatiellia; order RFP12; family JAAYLN01; genus JAQULY01. The sequence goes on along the minus strand of JAQULY010000024.1, from coordinate 7,308 downwards.
CGGAACATTCGACCGGCTCGTCGCTCCAGTTGAAGAGCGCGCATTGCACGCGGCCGTTCCGCTCCACCTTGCAGGCGGCGGGCAGATCCGATCCGGATTGAAAGGCCAGACGGGGTTTCTCCGCCGGCAGCGGCCTGTCCGTTCCCCAATACTCCAGCACCTTCTGCCGCTCGTCCTCTGACCAGTCTTCCGGCAGATCGGACGTGTACATCATCCCGCCCATCATGCCCATGGCTGTCAACAGCAACTGTTGTTCCTCCGGAGAGGTGGTCAACTCGACTTGGCCGAAATAGGATCCCGTGATGATCGTGTTTTTCTTGCGCATGTAAAAGACGTCCGGATCGCCGGCCCACCAGATGCCGTTCCAGGCCAGCATGCGCAACAGCAGCCCGGGCAGGAGCTGGCGCATGGTCGTCCAGTTTCCCACCATGTCGCCACCGATGCGCGCCGAGTCGGCCATCCCGATGATCCCTCGCAGAGGCGCGCCACAGGCATTGACCAGCGCGTCCGGACCCACCGCTTCCCGGAACAGCTTCCATTGGCCCCGCAGCGTCTCGAAGGTGGTTTTGCTCCGATCGTAAGGCACCCGGGCGTTGTCGCATTGATTGCTGAAATCGAACTTGAATCCCCGCCACCCCGCCGCCGCGGTTTCTTTCAGGAAAGCGCCGATGAAGGCGCGTGCCCCCGGATGATCGGGGTCCAGATTGTACGACACATGGCCGCCCTTTTCGGCAAACCTCCAATTCGGATCGTCGCACCAGCCCCAGTTCATCGTGGTCGCCGCGAAGCGCCCATCGGGCAAGCGCATGAACCACTCCGGATGTTCCTTGACGATCGGGTGGTTGTCCTGCACCGTCAACGGCGCCATCCACAGAGCCGGGATGGACCCGCTTGCCGCGATCCGTTTCGGCAAGGAGTCCCACCATTCCTTGGGAAAACGATCGTTGGGGCCCCAATCGCCCGGCTTGCGCTGGTAGCCGTCATCCACCTGGATCATGCGCCCGCCCGGCGGAATCGGCATTTGCGAGAACTGCTCGATCGCCTTGTCGATTTCCTCTTTGGTCACGTCGGCAAAGTTCCGATACCAGGAACAGAAACCTGCGAGCGGCGGCTTGGTTCGGGCGGGTCCAAGCGCCTCCGCGCAAACCTTTGCCCAACGGCGCAGACCATCCTGCCAATCGCCCGCCAGCATCAGCAGCCGTTCCAGTTCCCGGGTTTGTCCCGGCGCCAACAGAATGTTGTCCAGCAGTTGACCCGCATAGAAGTGGCCGGCCTCAGCTCCAGCGGTGCGGAACCCGACTTCACCGAACGCCTTACCGGGGCCCGTCACCCCGAACAGCCATCCCGGCTGGTGGGGGTCCCGCATCAGCACGCCGGCGTCTATGGCGCAGACCCAGTTGGGTTGGTCATAAACGGGATCCGGCAACCGGCGCTCAGCGGGTGGCACCATCCACCAGTATTTGTAGTACTCGGCGTACCGGATCGGCTTCGCTTCCTCACCGAGGCGCGCAACAATCTTGTTTTCGCCTTCCTGCTGACCCAGTTGCAGCAGGGCGCCGGTTCCCTCGTTCGCCATGACCCCATCCAGATAGTGGAACCGCAGCAGCTCGATCGGACGATCGCCCACCTGGGTGGCCTTGGCGGACAACTCCCAAGCGGCATCGTCAAGTCGGGCCGCCTTCAGCTCAATCAGGAGCGCCTCGAAACGCAATTCGCCCTTGAAGGATCGCCCGCTCGGCTCCGGCAGCGACGCAAAGTCGTCGCGCCATTGCGCTTCTCCCGCATAGCGCCAGACCAGCCGCGCCCGGCAGTTCCGCAATCGGGGAAGATCGCCCGATGCCAACGTCCATGTTCCACTCTCGGTGTGAACGGCAATGGAATGCGACACATCAGGAACGCTTCTTCTACCAGACTTCATTCGATACAACTTTCTTGTTTTGGACTGCGGAGGCATGCCCGGCATCTATCTCTTTATCTTTGCCTTCCATGTGCTCTTTCGCGGTCAACACTATCATTCCAGCGTCACTTCCGCCAGGCGATCCAGTTCGTGCGACGTGGTGCTGGCAATCCAGGAATTGACATCCGATCTACCGCCCGCGCGCAGACCTCCGCTGAGGACCCGGATGACGTTCAGGTATACCTTGCCACCCGCCTTAGCTCCCCCGGGCACCAGTTCCTTCAGGGGAATCGCCAGCCGTGTGACCCATTTGTCGGGCGCGGTCCTGTCGGAGGCAACCCGGATTCCGTGCTCGGCCAGCGGCACATACATCCGCCAGTTCAGTTCCCCGTTCATCAACAGTGTCACCATTCCGGATGGCCCCACCAGGACTTGCCTGTAAGGCTGCGCGCGCTGGTTGGCGCTAAAGAGTTCCCAGTCGTCATAAGGAGCGATCTGGGAGGACGTCACCAACTTGGCGGTTTCGCACGGATCGACCAGTTCCACGTAGAAGTACGTTCCGTCATGCGCCATGCGACCGGACAATTGGCGCGGCGCCGGCTTGTTACCGCCCGCCTCGAACCAACCGCCCGAGAGTTCCGCGGCCTTGTCCCAGGCCACTGCGTCAAGCTTGCCGCCCGCCGCCGGCACCGCCGGCGCCTTGGCCGACACCTGGGGAATGGCTTCACGGGTCTCGAACTTGGTCCGGCCTCGGACCATGTACTTCCAGAACGCCAGATCGAAGAGCGCGACGTTGCGCTGCTCACGATCGGTCACGGCCAGCGTTTTGGCCTCCTCCATCAGCATGCCCCATTCCGCCATACGCTCCGCCGTCCCCAGTTGTCCCCACGCTTCCAGCATGCCGCTCTTGCGCGGTTTGGGTTGCGGCGTACGCGTCTGGGTGTAGTAGACTCTCTCGATAGCATCATACAGCTTCCTGAGCGGCGCGCCGGCCGGGCCATAGAGGCCGGTGAAGTATTCGTCCAGCAACACATCCGCGTCGAGATCGGCATTGTCCATCGTCCGGAACGACACGTAGGCATCCGGTTCCAGGTAGGAGCCGCACAGGTACGCGCCCCGATAGCCGAGTTCCTTGAACGTCTTCATCTGTTCGACCACCGTATGCGCCTGGAAGTCAGGAAAGGCGTAGAAGTCGCTGGAAAGGCTGGCAGAATACCGACGTACATGGCCCACATAGAGCCAGAGATGCAGTTCCCGGCCCGACACCTTGGCCTCCGCTCCCCACTCCTTGAGCAGCCGCCATTCGTTCTGGTAGTCCTCCCAGTCGCCTTCGAGCCCCGAATCCGAGAAGCAGAACTGCACCGCGATTTTGGGGTCCAGCTTGACGGACTTGGGCAGCCAGGCATGGGTCGCGTATGCGAGGGTCATCAGCCCCTTGTCCGGGTGCGTCTTGGCCAGTTCCTGCTGCACCGCATTCACGAACTGGAAGCAGTAATCGCTGTGAATGCCCTGGGAAAAGGATTCGACGGCGCCATAGCGCTTGCCCTTCTCGATCAGGCGGCGGCAGTCCGGGCACTGGCAATACTGGGAGTTGTCCTCGGGTTCCACCGGGAAGTAGGTCGGCGGCCGCGGCTGCCAGATGATACGCTGGTCCACCTGGCCGTCGTAGTAGTTGGCGGCGTCCTGCGCGACCTGTCGCACCAGGTCCTTGCTGGTGTAGCACATCTGAGGCGGCACGCTCTCCTTGTCGTATCCCTTCGCGAAGAGCTCGGGACGACGCCCCTCGAACCAGTAGGCCCATCCCGGGTTCTGACTCCGTTCCCAGAACCGGGCGAAGTATCCGTAGAACGAATGGCAGCAATGCATCCGGTCCCCGCCGATGCGCATGCGCAACATGAACAGTTTTAGGTAAGTGCGGCGCGCCTCGAGGTTCTGTTCGGTGAAGCGCGCGGAGCCGACGGGAATGCGCGCGTGCGTGTTCGTGAAGGCCAGAGACTCCCAGGCGTGAAGACCGGCCGCCTTCTCTCCAGCCGGTTCGTAACCTGTCGCCCACAACGTCCCCAGACTGGCCAGAAAGTCCGCGTTGTGACCGTCGAGACAGCCGGGCGCGTTGCGGTGGGTGAAGACCGGACGTCGCCGCACCTCCATGGCCTGCACGGTCAGCGTGGGGCGTTGGGGAATGAAGGTCCCGGTTTCCGTCGGCGTCAGCCAGCGCACGCCGCAGCCGTCGCGCAGGAAATCGTAGACGGCATGCAGCGATCCGCGTTCGTCCCAGCAGCCCGGCCAGTTCGCATTACTGGAACCGCCAGCCCAGGGTTTTTCCGGATCGTAGGTGACCTCAGCGTAGTCGGGCTCGTCCTTGCCGGCGAACACCATCTCGCCCCGCGTCGCGTCCGACCGCACCGCGTACTCCTGCCTCAGGAAGCGCTCGCGCCGCAGGTCGAGCGCCGCCGCCGCACGGGTGTCGCCCACGTAGAGTTTGACGCGCCCCGCCGGGACGGGGACCGCTTCGCGCACGATCGGCAACGTCGCGCCGGACATCGCCTTGATATGCCACTGCAGCTCGTAAGCCGCGAACTGCGCCGCCCGGGTCGGACGATCCCCCAGCACGATCGTCGCCGCGGGCTGACCCTCGCGCGTCAGCGTCAGCGCGCCAGCTACGCCCGCCTGGGCATTCATTCCCGCCGCCAGCACGACACCCGCAGCGGCGGTCTTCCATCTCCAATTCAACATCCTTGTTCTCCCCGTTCTTGATTCTTTGACCGTAACGGAACTCAAAGATCACAAAAGATCCGTTCTTTGCGTCCCATGCGTTCTCTCGCGGCTGAAACCATCACTCCAACGTCACTTCCGCCAGCCGATCAAGCTCGTGCACGTTGGAATTTGAGATCCAGGCCTCCACGGTCGGGTGGGAGGCGCCGCTCACGGATACGGATGACACGCGGATCACGTTCAGATAGACGGTGCCGCCGGGCTTGACGCCGTCGGCAGTCAGGTCTTGGAAGGGAAACGCCAGCCGGGTGACCCATTTGTCGGGCGCCGAGGTGTCGGCCACCGCGCGGATGCCGTGCTCGTCCGAAGTCTTGTACATCTGCCAGTTCACCTCGCCGTTCAGCAGGAGTTGGATCCTGCCCGTCGGTCCGACCGCGAGCTGGCGGTAGGGCATGGCGCGCTTTCCAGCCAGGAATATCTCCCAATCGTCGTAAGGGAAGATTTTGGGGGCGTTCTCCAGCCGCTTCGTGTCGCAGGGATCGGTCAGTTCCAGATACAGATACTTCCCGTCGTTGGCGAGACGCCCGGACAACTGGCGCGCTGCCGGTGTATCGCTGCCCGTCACGAACCAGCCTCCGCCCATGGTGGCGGCCTTGCTCCAGTCAACCTTGGCCGCGTCGCCGCCGGCCGCGGGCACCCTCGGCGCGCGCAGCGAGACCTGCGGGAGCGTGGCGCGTTTCTCGAACTTCGCGCGTCCCTGCAACATGTATTGCCAGAAACCCAGGTCGAAGATGGCAACGTTGCGTTGCTCGCGCTCGGTCCGGGCCAGTCCCTTCGCCTGCTCCATCAGCTTGCCCCATGCCGCCATGCGCTCGGTGGTCCCGAGTTGTCCCCAGGCTTCGTCGTTGTTAGCCATGCGAGGTTTCGGTTGCGGCTTCCGCGCCACGTCGCGGTAGAGCGTTTCCATTTCCAGGTACATCTTCTTCAACGGCGCGGCGGCCGCGCCGTACAGGCCGTCGAAGTACTCGTCCAACAGTGCGTCCGCATCCGGCGCGGCGTCATCCATCATGCGGAAGGCCACATAGGCATCCGGCTCCAGGTACGTTCCGCACCAGAACGTGCCGCGGTAGCCCAGCTCCTTGAATGCCTTCATCTGCTCGGCGATCGTGTGCGCCTGGAAGTCCGGGAAGCAATAGTAGTCGCTGGAGCGTGACGCTGTGTAACGCTGCACGTGCCCCAGATAGTGCCAGAGATAAAGCGCGCGCCCCGACTTCTTGGCCTCCGCGCCCCACTCGTGCAGCAGCCGCCATTCGTTGTCGTACTCCGCGGCCCCGCCCGCCAGGCCCGAGTCGGCGAAGCAGAAGTGTACGATGACACGGGGGTCCAGCTTGACGGTCCGCGGCGGCCAGGCGTGCGTCATGTAGGCCAGGGTGGCGACCGGCTTGTCGGGATGCGTCTTGGCCAGTTCCAGTTGCACTTCGTTGACGAAGTTGAAGAAGTAGTCGCTGTGGATGCCACGGGAGTAGAAGTTGCCCGCGCCATAGTCCTTGCTCTTCTCGATCAGCGCCTGACAATTCGCGCACCGGCAGAAGTCCGACGAATCCATGGGTTCCACCGGGAAGGGGTTGGGCAGTTGCGGATTCCAGAAGATGCCCTGTTCGGTCATGCCGTCGTAGTAGTCCCGGGCGTCCTGGGCGACCTGCTCGATCAGCTTCCGGTTGGAGTAGCACAACTGCGTCATGCCCTTGAGCGGCTCGCCCGGATAGCCCTGGGCGAAGAATTCCGGCCGTTGCTCCACGAAGAGGCGCGCCAGCCGCGGATCGTCGCTCTTTTTCCAGAAACGATCGTAGTAACCGGTCATCGAGTGGTTGCAGTCCATCTTTTCGCCGCCGATCTGCGCGCGCAGCAGGAAGAGGCGCATGGCCACCCAGTTGGCGACATTGTACTGGTTTCCGGGGAAACGCGCATGCAGGTTGGTGTAGGCCAAGGCGTCCCACGCCCGAAAGCCGTCGCCCTTCTCGCCCTTGGACTGGAGGTCGCCCCCCCACAGGACGTCAGCGCCATGGTACGGGCCAGGATTGACACCCCCGTTGACAAAATAGGGCGTGTTGCGGAAGGTGAAGACTGGCCGGCTACGCTTGGAGAGCGGCTTCACGGTCAAGGTCGGCTGTTGCGGCATAACGGTTCCGGTATCGGTCGGATTGAACCAGCGCACGCCGCAGGCGTCCCTCAGGAAGTCGTAGACCGCGTGCAGTGTGCCGCGCTCCTCCCAGGGATCCGGCCAGTTGCCGCGCGCCAGCGTGTCGGGATCGTAGGTCACTTCCAAAAAGCCGGGAGCATCCTTGCCCGCCATCACGACCTCGTTCGAACCGCCCAGCACGGCGCGTTCCTGTTTGAAGAAGGCTTGCTGCGTCAGCCCCAAGTCCCTGGCGCGGGAGGTGTCGCCGACCCACAGCTTCACGTGCCCGTCGGGAATCTTCGCGCCTTCGCGCACGATCGGCAGCGTCGCCCCCGAGATGCCCTTCACGTACCACCGTAATTCAAAGGCCGCAAACTGGGCCGCCTGGGTCGGACGCCCGGACAAAACAATCGTGGCGGCGGGCTGACCCTCGCGAGTCAGTGTCAGCGCGCCCGTTTCGCCCGCCTGGGCACTCATTCCCGCCGCCAGTGCGACTCCCGCCGCGGCCGCCTTCCATGTC
>JAQULY010000023.1:4362-23057 GCA_028718445.1 Kiritimatiellia bacterium | reverse complement strand
CGGCGCAGAGCCGCGCGAACACCCGCGGATGACGCTGAAGCAGGGCGCACTGAAAGAAACGGTTGCTGTGCAGCTTGGAGCGCAGCTCGAAATGCCCTTCCAGCAGCGCGCCGGTGGTTTCGAGGTCGCGCAGAATGTCGGACTCGCGCATGGGGTTAAGGATAGCCGGGACGGACCGGCGGCGGCAAATTATTTCCCGCCTTTAGGCTGGCCGATGGCCTTGAGCAGCCGCGTGAACTCGGGCGCGTCAATGTTCATGGGCTTGCCGCCCTTGATGCGGTCGAAGGCGATGGCGCTCAGTTTGCCGCCATGGTCCTCGTCCTGCCCGATCACACCTTCGCGACCTTTCAGGGCGCAGGTCACGGCCATCTCGGCGCATTGACGGATGAGCTTCAGATCGGCGCCGTTGGGTGCGGCGGCCCGGCTGAAGTAGCCGCTCTTCTGCACCAGCGTCTTCTCCGCACCCAGCATCTCGGCGAACTGCTTGGCGAACCAGCCGCCCACGTTGACCTTGTCGAGGCGCGGGTGGCCGAAGGCGTCCACGGGTACCTCCTCGCCGCGGGCGGTCAGCTCGCGAATGATGGTTTCCACGCAGGCGCCCTCCGAGACGAAGATGTTGACGCAGTCCTCGCGGTCCATCACGGCGCGCAGGCGCCGCGCTTCGGCGGCCACGTCGAAGCCCATTTCCGGCACATACACGGCGTGCACGTCGCGTTGTTGGCGGCGCAGTCCCAGGGCGGGCACGAAGGGCAGGTCGTCCAGCAGTTTGCGGTAGGCTATCGCCGTGGCGGCGGTGAGCCAGCCGCAGTTGCGTCCCATGACCTCGTGGATGATCAGCATGCGCGCGTTGGCGCTGTGTTCGGCGACGACGTTGGCGAAGTAACGCGCGCCCTGCTCGGCGGCGGTCCAGGCGCCCAGGCTCTGACGGATGGGATAGACGTCGTTGTCAATGGTCTTGGGCAGACCCACCACGGTGAGGGAGTAGTTGTGGTGCTTGAGGAAGCGCGCCAGGTCGGCGGCGGCGGTGTTGGTGTCGTCTCCGCCGATGGTGTGGAGGACATCCACGCCGTCCTTGATAAGCTGGTCGGCGGCGACCTGCCGCGGATCCTGACCCTCGGCCACCAATCCGCGTTTGATGCAATCCTTGGCGTTGGTGAGTTTGACGCGGCTGTTGCCGATGGCGCTGCCGCCGAACTGCAGCAGATTGAGGGCCTGCCGGCGCACGGCGGGCGTGACCTTGAGGCTGTCGCCCTTCAGCAAGCCGGCGTAACCGGCGCGATAGCAGACGATCTGCACCTTCGGCGCGACGCGCGTATAGGCGTCTATCAGACATCCGATAGAAGAACTGAGGCAGGGGGCCAACCCGCCCGCGGTGAGAATGCCAACCTTCCTGACTTGTGCCATGTGACGTATCTCTCTTGCTGGTGTGGGAAGAAAACAGTGATTCTATGCTGCCACCCGTCTTCGTGACAATAGCCGATAACGGTTTGACAGTTGCTTAGCCAAGCGTTATTCTCTAGGTAACAAGTCGGACGGAGCATTTGCGCCGTCCGGCATGGGAGGGTGGAACATGCATCTGCGTCGCGCATTGCTCGCGTCGGTCTTGGCGTTCGGGGCCCTCTTGGCGGTCGCGCTCGCGGGGGACGAACTGCAGGTTGTCCGCGATAAGGCCGTTGAACTCACCAAAGACCACAGCGCGCGCGCGGAGAAGATCGTCGCGCTGCAGGCCTTCGTGCGTGACGAAATCAGGGAAGTCGCCACGCAATGGGGCTGAGGGGGCCGAACTGAAGTTTCGCTCAACCGGGCGTTGGGCGACAAAAAGGCGGACTCACAAGCACGGGCGGAACTGCTGGGGCAACTGCTTAACGCCGTGGGCGAATCGTCCTATATGCTCGTTCACGGCGATGGGCGTGACAGCAAGTATCTGGTGATGCTGCGCGTGACTGACGATCAGCTCAAGGAACTGTCGGCTTCCTGGAAACGGGAGCCCGCCGCCGTGGCCGTCGGCCCGCTGAAGTTCCTGCCCCTGTCGCTGGAGGCCGGCGCGCAACCTGGCGATGTCCCCGCCGCCCTTTACGATGCCGCGGCGCAGCGCTGGACGGGTTCCATCGCCGTGCGCCGCTTCAAGTGAGGTAATCATGAATCGAGGCGTTCTCCCCGATCGGGCGGGCTTGTGCCTGCTCTTGGTCCTGGTCATTGGTGTCCTTGCGGTTGGAGCCGCGAGGGCAAGAGAGATTACCCTCCGAGGGCGCGTCACGCTCGACGGCGCGGCGCCCGCCGGCTGGTCCGTGCGCGCTGAAGAGAGCGACAGCGCCGCGCAGACGGCCGCGGCACCGCGGCAAGCGCTCGCCACCAACGGAGCTTTTGAGCTGACCTTCCCATGCAGCGAATCGGACGATTACCGGTTGCTGGTCGTTGATGAAACCGGAAGGACGATCGTCGGGTGGCCGCATATTAACAAAGACCGCAATTTCCAGACCGTCGCGGTGAGTCGGAATGCCGAACTCACCGGCTCCGTGTACGGGGACGGCGGCAAGCCGCTGCCAAACTGCGAAGTGCTGCTAGAACTGCGGCTGACGGCCGGCTGCACGCACTATGTTGAGACCGCCCGCGCCCATACCGCCGCCGACGGTTCATTTGCCTTCAGTGCGCTTGCGCTTGGCCGCTACCGCTGCCGCGTCGTGTCGGACAGCCACGCGTCCTCACCGCGAGAGATCGAGGTCAACGAGGAATTCGCCTTTGTCGAGATCCATGCCGAACCGGGCGGCGTCGTTACCGGACGCGTGCTGGATGATGCCGGCAAACCGCTGGCCGGCGCACGCGTTTACGCCGGGGACGGCGCGAGTGGCTCCGTGTTTACCAGCACCAACGGCCAGTACCGTATCTCCGGTCTGCAGGCAGGCGATCGGACATTGCGGATCATGGCATCGAATTATGTCATCAAGGCCGGCGATGATGTGGCAGTCAAGCTCGGCGCGGGCGCCGTAGTCGAACGCGACATCCAAATGATACACGCCGCCGGCTTGCGGCTGAGCCTCACCGGGGCGACTGCCGCGGTTGCCGTGCCCGCCAGCGTGGGAGTCAGGCTAACCATGATGCAGACGGAGCCGAACCGTTCCCATTCGCAGCACCGCACGGTCAGCGTCAGAAACGGCGTGATCGCCCTGAGCGGCCTCCGGCCCGGCGACTGCACCGTGACTCTCGATGCGGAACTGGGCAAACCGTCCATTGCCGTGAAACTGGAATCGGGGCGTGAAACCCGGGCCGGCCTGATCCTGCCGATTGTTTCCACGCTCAGCGGCCAGCTTGTGGACGAGGCCGGGCTGGCGCTCTCCAACGCCAACGTCACCGCCAGCATGGTCACCGAGACGCGCAGACGGAGGCCTCGCCGCCTCGACTTCGATTTGGTGGACCGCCATCTGCGGGCCTCCACCGGCAGCGATGGCCGGTTTGCGGTGAGCGGACTCACCACCGGCAAATGGAACGTCACGTTCTCGCACCCGGACTGCGTCTCTACCTCCGAACAGGTGGTCGTACCGATCGCGGCTGGAAGCGCGCGGTCCCGCTATGTCCTGAGTCGCGGCGCGACGTTCAGCGGACGCGTGGTTGACGAAACCGGCAAACCCGTGGGCGAGGTTGCCTTGACGATGACCTCACGCACATCGCAAGACGACGGCGGCAGCCAACATACCAGCACGGACGCGGATGGGCGTTTCCGTCTGACGGGATTGCCTCCCGGGAATCTCGAGCTGCGCATTTCTTCGGACAGCCATCTCCCGCTGCGCCAGAATTGGGACACGCTACCGCCCGACGACCCGGCGCGCACGCTGGTGTTGTCCAACGGGTTGGTCATTGCCGGACAGGTTTCCGATGCCGATGGCAAGCCCGTTCCGGAAGTGGACGCACGTGTGTTCGGTCCGATGCGCAACCAGGCACGCGTGGAGCATGTGAATCGTACTACCAAGACGGGGGCCGATGGCACTTTCAAGATCAGCGGCCTGCCCGCCGGATCGTATCGCCTGACCTTGGGCACGGAGGGCGAGACTTATTCCGAGAGCGATGTGACCGCCGGCACTGACGACGTACTGGTGCAACTCGCCGCCAAGATGCAGATATGCTGCGAAGTCGCGCGGCCGGATGGCGCGCCGCTCCCCGGCGCGACCGTGCGGGCAGAGCGCGTCGAGGAAGGCGGGGCGCGCATGGTCTTCGGCCCGTCTCGGAGCGATGCGCCTTCCGTCACCGACAACAAGGGCAGACTGACGCTGACACTCAGGCAAGGATCCAGGTACACGATTATGGCTGCCAAACCGCCGCTACTGCCGGCCGGCGCGAAGATTGACCTGACAGCCGCGGGCGCCGGCGCCACGTCCGTGGTTCTGCGCCTGAGCGAGGGCGTCACGCTGACCGGATGGGTGTTCGAGCCGGACGGCAGGACGCCCAGAGCGGGCGTCACGGTATCCGCCGACCCGGACACGCGGAGCGATCCGCTTGCCGGTATGCGAGAGTCAGACGAGGATGCGGTTGGGGCGGTTCAGACTGGCGCCGACGGCGCCTTCTCGCTGCCGGGTGTGGCGGAGGGACTTGGGATGCTGAGCGTATTCGCGGATGCGGAACGGCAGCAACTTCTCGGCTCTCGGCGTTTCTGCGTGAAACGCGATGCGCCCGAATCGGTGCGCGTGGTGCTGGATGCCTTGGGCGCGGTGCGCGGCAAGGTGCTGAATAAAGACGGCGATCCCGTCCCGGCGGGAGCGACGGTGATGCTGATGTCGGACGACATGCAGGAGCTGTCATCGCGTGGGGGACCGGCACGGACCGAGACGGATGACCATGGCGGCTTTCTGTTCGAGCGTATCAGAGCCGGCAGTTATCGGCTCATGTACTACGACCAGGACGCCGCCCGTTCCGATGGACAGCGGATCCGTCCCATCTTCCTGGCTGTCACGGTACGTCCGAGCGAGACGAACGTCGTGTCATTGGCGCCTACCGCCGCACCGGCATCCACACTTACGGGAAGCGTCACGCGCGCCGGGAAACCGGTCTCGGGAGGCCGGATTCGCATGATTCCCGCGCCGAAGGAGCACGACGATCTCATCGGCATGATGATGGCCGGCGAAGGTGTGCGCGAGGCGGAGGTCGCTACCAACGGCACATACAGCATTGCGGGGATTGGTCCTGGCGAGTGGATGATGCGATTCAGCGAAGCGCGGAATGAGGAGCAGGACTCGGAGGGCGCGTATGTCCGCACGGTGACGGTTGCCCCGGGACAGACGCGCCTGGATCTGGATACCGCGGGCGTCAGGCTGAGCGGGACGGTGGCCGCGGCCGGCGGCGGGACCGCCACCGGCGACGCCGTTGTCAGGATCGTCCCATCGAGCGGCGGTGCGATGGCAGCCATGATCGGGCACTACGCGCAACGGACGGTCAAGACCGATGGTGCAGGCATGTTCGAGGCAACCGACATGGCGCCCGGCCACTACGATCTGGCCGTGCAGACTGGGAACGCCTTCCAGACTCTCATGCGCGGCCTTGAGATCGGGGACACGAACGTGAACGTGAAACTCGAAATACTGCCCGCCTTCGAGCTCACGGGGCGCGTCACCGACGCCGACAACGCCGGCTGCGCGCGTGCGTTTGTTTTCATCATGGCCGAGGAGATTGAGGACTGCCGCATGGAGCAGACGGATGCCGAAGGACGGTATCGCGTTGATCCGCCGCTGACGGCGGGCGAGTACACCTTCTTCGTCCTTCACGGCGGGCATTCGGTCGAGGCCACGCGCCTGACGGTCGTCGCGGGCGCGACCAATCACGATGCGCAGGTGACGCTGGCCGGCGATCTGGCGGTGAAGTTGACCGGCGTCGCGGCGCGCGTGAAGGGGCGCGTGGTGCGCGTGCTGGATGCCGGCGGCCGGGAGGTACTGCGCGCGCGCGCAGGATACATGTTGGCTGTTCCGACGGTGTCGGCGTGCGCGATCAAACCGACCGATGACGACGGGCACACGATCGTGCGCGGTCTGCGGCCCGGCAGCTACCGCATCAAGGTTGACGGCGCCACCGCTGAAAAGAGCGTGGAGGTCAAGGCGCTCGGCACGGCGGAAATCTCGCTGGCTGTGAACTGATTCCGGACCTCTTGACCGATCGGTGCCCACTGCGGCCCTCCCAGACCGCGCCGCTCAAGCGGCGGCGAACAGTCGTGCCGGATTGGCGATGAGCAGCTTGTCAACCGTCTCCTGCGGTATGCCCGCCTGCAGCATCAGCGGCACGATGTTCGTGAGGACATGATCGTAGCCCCGGCCGCCAAAGGCGTGCAGCAGCGATTTGAGGCAGATGTCGCCGGTAATCAGCAGTTGGGACTCATAGCCTTTTTCGAGGAGCCGTTGGAGGGCACACGCGCGCTCGGGATCGGATGCGAAAGCGCCCCCCGCAAAGCCGTGGTCCTGCTCCCCGGTGCGATACTCCTTGCCGAAGTTGTCGAATTCCAGGAAGACTCCGCGGGCAAGCAGCGCCGTCATGTACTCCAGATCCAGATTCACGTCCGTGTGGCAGATGACGATCTTCGTCGGGGCGAGGCCTTCGCCGAGCAACAGATCGGCCGCGGTCAGCCCCGCGCGGCACCAGGGGTAAGTGTGCACGTTGATCGGAGCGCCGGTGGCGCGTGAGGCGATCGCCGCCGCACGCAGGCACTTGCATTCGTCCGGCGCGATCGGGTTGCTGGTCCCGATCTCGCCAATCATGCCCGCTTTGATGCCGGAGCCGTCCATGCCTTCCGTCAGGTCGCGCACCATCCTGGCGGCGATCGCTTCCGCGGACCAGCCGGCCAGTTCTGGAGGGTGCGTATCGGCCGTGTAGTAGCCGCAGCCGGCGACGATGTTCAGGCCGGTGCGTTGCGCGACATCCCTGAGGCCGCGCGCATTTCGTCCGGCGCCGACGGGTGTGCAGTCCACCACCGTCCTGCCGCCGGCGGCTCTGAAGCGGCTCAATTCCTCAACCGCCAGATCGAGATCGTCAAGGACCAGGTTGTCCCTGAGGGCGTAGGGGTTGCGCTGCAGGCGTTCGATGTGAGCGGCTGAAACCGGCTGGCCGCCGACGCGGGCGGCATGCGGGTCCGCGGGTTCCGTGTACTGATTCCGAATGTCGATCAGGACGTGTTCGTGCGCCAGGGCGATGCCCAGCGCATCGAGGGCCACGGGACCAAGCACGGTCATGACCGTCACGGCGGTATCCTTTCGTCTCACGCGCCCAGAAGCTGCTTCTTCCGCTCCCAATAGTACTGGAAATTCGCGAAGGATACATCCGGGGGAATGCTGTGGTCGAGGGTGGGAATGTAGCCGCCCCCGGCGACCAGCGGCAACTTCAGCGCCAACTCGCGGTCGATGGCTGCCCGGTCCTGGGCGAGGACGCGCTTGTCGATGCCGCCGGTCATCAGGAGGTCTCGGCCGTACTTCTGGCGGTAGGCACGGATGTCGTTTCCCGCGGCCTGCTCCATGGGGAAAATACCGTTGATGCCGGCCTCCAGCCAGAGGGGCAGCAGTTGCCCCACGTTGCCGTCGCTGTCCAGGAAGATGATGTCGCAACCAAGTTTGCGGATGACTTCCGTGATGCGCTTGTACCGCGGCACCATGAACTCGCGGACCATGGCCGGCGAGATCAGTGGCCCCGTGCGGTAACACATGTCCTCCCAGAATTGGACCACCGTCACCGGCGCCTCCCTCAACGCTTTCTGGATCATGGCGATGGCAAACTCTGTAGCGGTCTCCATCATGTCATGGACCATCCCCGGTTCATCGTAGAACGCATAGGGCACCTGCTCATCGCCCACGAGCATGCGAACGAAGCCGTAGAGGCTGGGACCGCCGTAGTAGGGCGCCACATAACCATAGAGACGCAGAATCGGCTGCTCCCGCTGCCATGAGGCCACGCGCGCCTCCCAGTCCGCCGGATAGCGCCCCGGCGTGGAGGGATCCAAGCGCTTCTTCACCTCAGCCCAGTCGCGCGGCGACTTTACCGGAAACCCGATGAATTCCGGCATGGAGGTCTCCGGGGCGATCTTGAACTCGCGGTACGTGACGCCCATGCGGTCTGCCCGCGTCACGGAGGTTTCGTCTTCGGCCACTACACGCTCTTCGAACGGGGGCTGCAGGCTGAAGTCCAGCCCGACATTCTTCTCGGTATCGCACTCCTGAGTGAAACGCAGCAGTTCGGCATCCGTCAACCCGGTCTCCCGGCGCCACCGCGCCAGAGTGACGCTCCACGGCCTCCACTCCTGCAGTGGGCAACGATCAACCGGCTGGAAACGCATGAACGCTTGGTAGCGTTGGTGGCAAGTCATGGCCGTTGGCATGATCTCCCTTAATCTCAGGAGCAGTGTCCGACATTTACGTAATAGGCCATGTTGTTCTGCGTGGTGTCCAGACGGCCGAACTGCACGACCACATTCGTGTCGCTGCGCACGCGCAAGGCGTATTGCGTCAGTTCGGGTAGTGCCAGCCCCCCGATTTCATCAGGATGGTCCAGGCGCAAGCAGATCACGCGCTCCGCCGGCACCGTAACCGGGATGTCTTTCGCCGGTGCCTTGTTGTCGAAGTAAAAGTCCAACCTGACGTTGGCGGGCGTTGACCCCGTGTTAAGAATCATCAGCGCTTCATGCGCTTCCAAGCCGCTTTGGCCCGCCGTCTTTCTTGGCAGGTAGCCGTCGGCAAATACCCATTCCCTGGCGCCGGATGCTTTCATATTTTCCCTCTAGATATAACGTTCTGCGATGAATGTCTTGTTGAAGCGTGTCAGCCGGTCCACACCCCTGGCGGTGATGGCCAGCGTCTCCTCGATCCGGAATGAGCCCCACGGCAGCCCGAACAGGAACGCGTCGAGGCAGACCGTCGCGCCGGCCGGGATCGCATAATCCTTGTCGGCCGCCATCCACGGTGACTCGCACTCGAGCAGGCCCACGTTATGCACCATCGCATAGGGACTGTACTTCTCGAAGCCGCCGCGCGCCAGCACGGCCTTGCCGGCCGCATTCGCCTCGCGCGAGGTGACGCCCGCCTTCAGCACCGACAGAATGGCCTCGACGGCCTCGTTGGCGCACAGCACCGCGTCGCGGATTCCGGCGGGGATGCGGCCCAGAACCACCGGCGTGCAGAGGGCGGCGTTGTAGCCTTCGTACATGGCGCCGGCCTGCAGGCAAATGATCTCGCCTTTCTTTACCTGGCGGAGCGTATTGCGGTTCATGCAGAGTTGCGAATGCTTGGGTCCCGAGGGGATCATCGGCGCCCACGCCGCTGCCGTGCCCTCTGCGCCCCCGCGGAGGAGCGAAGCGGTGATCTCCGCTTCGATCTCGAGCTCCGTCCAGCCGGGCTTGAGCTTCGACAGCGTGCCCGCGAACGCCTCGTCCAGCAGTCCGGCGGCTTTGCGTATGCAGGCGATCTCGTTCCGGCTCTTGACGAATCGCAACTCGAACATCAGCGGTTCGGCGTTGACGAACGTGGCCTTCGGGAAGGCCGCTTGAAGCTGAGCGTAGATAATCTGCGGAAAGATCAGCGTGCCGACAGTGCCAATCTTGCGTATCCTGAGCTTTTTCGCCAGCTCCCGGAAAAACGCGTCGAAGGAAAACTGGCTGCCCACCAGGTATTCCGTTCCCGCGACCTCGCCGACTTCCGGGAAGATGCGCACGTCCTTCACACGCGACTTGTGACGCGCCCACACCTGACACGCCTGGCCTGAACAAACGACCGGCGCGCCCTTCAACGGAATGACCATGGCGCACGACTCGTTGATGCCGCAGACATCCGAGAGATAGCGGACATGGCCCGGATCCAGCATGTTGGAGTAGACGACGAGTAGGTCCAGCGACTGCGCCTTCATCTTCCGCTTGAGGGCGGCCAGGCGTTGCGCGAATTCGGTGTCCGGTATTCCCGGCAATCTGGTTTGTGGCGACATGCTGGAGCCTTTCCGTGTTGCGGCCGCGCCGCGCGGCCGGCTTCGATCAGTAGTTACACGTGTATAATAAGTGCACACGGTACACCGCGCAAGCTACAAATGGGCGCCTGTGTGCTCGCGGTTGTCCTCGGACAAGAGGCATCTTCCTTTATGATTCTAGAATCATTATTCGTCAATCTACGGTTCGTATGCGGGGAAGACCCGCGAAACAACTGAACCGCAGATTGACGAATATCGAACCGCAGAATGTCGAAGTCAAATCCGTCTCCGCACTAGAGGCTCTTTCCTTCATGATTCTAAAATCGCTATTCGGCAATCTGCGGTTTGTACGCAAGGGAACCCGCGACCCAAGCGACCGATCGTCACGCATCGCCCAACTCGGCGTCCACGATGGTCATGCCGCGCATCGGAACCTTGACCGCGAGCCGCGCCCCCTCCCAGATATCCGGGCCGGAGAGACCGTAGGGCATGAGCGGGAAGCAGGTACGCACGCGGGCGCGCAGGATGGTGCGCCCCATGGCGATCGTGGCCGTGCGCGATTGCCAGGCGTCGTTGGCGATCAGGAGCCGCAACTCGCCCTTCGTGTTTTCCAGCGCCTGCACCCGGATTTCCGGGGTGTCGCTCACCACCTTGATTGGTGAGGCGCAAGCCGAGATCGCCTGCGCGCAGGCATCGAGAAAGGCCGTCGAGACCTTGCGGGCGTATAGCGGCTTGGTCCAGTTGCCTTCATCGGGGACAGCCATCGCATCGGGCGGGAACTCCTCCGGCCCTTCCGTCCGCAACGCGGGCGGCACGCCCGCTTGCGTGCCGTAAACGCGGCACGCGAGCGGCTGCGGGGGATAGACGTCGTCGAAGGCCAAGCTGAGTTTCGAGTTGATGCCGGGGTGCGGCGCTTCGCCGCCGACGAAAACGATGGGGCCGCCTTGGTGTCGAGCGAGCAGTTCCAACTCGGCTTTGGGGAACAAGTGCGGGTTGAGAACCAGAAGCGGTCCGGTCAGTCCGTCGAGGTCCGCGACATCGGTGACCGCATGGACGGGCGCTCCGCGGGAGAGCAGCGCCGTCAGCAGGCGATGGGTCGTCCACCGCCGTGTCGCCAGGAAATCCGGCAGTTGCGCTTCGAAGGCCCGCTGCGACCAGACCAGTGTGGCGCCGTGTGTTCGGCACGGGTTAAAGG
Organism: Kiritimatiellia bacterium; assembly: GCA_028718445.1. Classification (GTDB taxonomy): domain Bacteria; phylum Verrucomicrobiota; class Kiritimatiellia; order RFP12; family JAAYLN01; genus JAQULY01. The sequence continues at coordinate 11,950 of JAQULY010000023.1, read as the reverse complement.
AGAACCCCAGTTCCCACTTCTCGTGCAGCCATTGCCACTCTGACGCGCGTACGTCCTCCGACAGGCAGAAAAACGGTCCGGCCCAGCATCGCTGGAGCACGCCTTTGCCGTCGTAGCGGTAGAGGTTGCACATGGAGTAGATTTCCCGCTCCAGCATCGGTCGCGCGTGCTCCAGGTTGTCCCAGTTTTCGGCGGTGTCGCGCGTGCAGCACAGGCCGGTCAGAGGCAACTCGGGTGTGCGGGCCTTCATCAGCAGGACGGTCGCCAGCGAGTCGTAGAGCGGGTTCGTCAGCCTGGCATCCGACTCCGTCTGCAGGCAGGTGCTGACGGTCTCCGGGACGAAGCCGTCTATGCCGGCATCGGTCAGGCTCAGGTAGTCCACGCCGTAACGGTAGAGCGCCTCGAAGGGTTCGCGTGTCCAGGCATTGTTGAGCACGATCTTGCGATTGTGACGGTGCAACATGGTGGCGACCTTGCGCCAGAACATAGTCGTCCTCGCGGCGTGAAAACCAATCCATTCGGCACGCCGGTGTTGCCAGAGCCAGGACGCGCGACGAGCGATGGCTTCCGGTTGCCCGTCGCACGACGACGCCACGTCCGTCGGCAGTGTCGCGCCGGTAGCCAGCAAGAACTGCTCCACCATGTCGTCGGAAAAGTCGGCCTCGAAGATCGGAAGCGCCGGCGGAGCATAGCCGTCGGCACCGTGCAGTCCATCGAAGCCATAGTCGCGCATCACCGCTTCCAGCCTGGCGACGTAGAAGTCTTCGTAGTAGGCGCCGTCCCTGAACCGCTTGAGCGCGTTGAGCGACGTGTGCTTCTGGCCGTTCCGGCGGATCCCCAGCAGTTCCGGGTGTTTCTCGCTCCACTCCGTCTCCCGGACCGGCCCATCAACGACGGAATACAGGGTGGCGAAGATGCTCAGGTAAACCTTGATGTCGTGGCGGTGAAGCTCGTCAATCAGGGCCTTGACTTGCCGATTGGTCCACGCCTGCCGTGCACGTTTGCGGGTGCGCGGTTTGATATATGAACAGCAGTCCGGCGGCAGCACGCGCTCGCATTCCAGTCCGGTGTGTTCGTGGAGAAAGCGCGGCGAGAACAGGAGCAGCGACATGGCCGTTGGAACGAAACCGGCTTCGTCGAAAAAGGCGTTCACCCCGCCATCGGGCTGTCCGGCATCGAATCCGGTCAGGTCAATCCACATCCACCGTTCCATAGTCGCCGCTTCCCTATTCGCAGGCAGACAACCCCTGAAGCCGGATCTCCGGATTCCGGACGGACTTCATCTCTGTGAGATAAACCATCTTCCGCCTCAGGACCACAGCTATGCCAGTGACTTTGATCGGGTAGTCCACACGCAGGTCGCCACCGGCGTTGACCCATTCCGGACACATCGCGAAGGTTGGCGTTTCCAGGCATGAGATTTCGGGCGGCAGGTTCATGCCGATAAACGCCCAACCCTCAAAATTGACGGATGGATCCGGACGTCCGCCCCATCCGAGCATTTCGCACGCCCACTCGCCTCGCCCGCAGGAAAGCCAGCGTTCGCCCTTGGCGTCGAGAAATTCCCACATCACCGTGCCCCAGCCCGCATTGCCCTTCACCCACATGCCCAGCTTGCGCGGCTTGCCGGGGATGGCGACCGGCTCCTTGAGCCGCAGCACCGCGTATTCGGTAAGAATATCGGAGATTTCCTTGCCGGGAACGAGCGTGGCGGAGAGGCACCGCCCCCGTTCGGCATCCTCGACTTCCTTGAAGACGATGTCGCCTCGCGTCCGGAAAGGCATCCACTCGCCCTTCGGTCTCTCCAGCCTGGCATCGGTCCCTTCGAGAACCGTCCAATCCGCTATCGCATCCATTCGACTGGCCACGGTTCTTTCCGCGGGTTCCACGTTCCCGGGGAACCGGCTTATCCCTATTTTCACATTCTTGACCGGCCGGCTTGCCCGAACGTAGGCAGGGCCCGTTTCCGCGTCAACCGTCACGGACTTCCTCGGCAGCCATGACCGACTTTCACGGCCAACCTCATCGACGACCGCGCACCGAGTCGCTCCATCGAACCGAAGCGAAACCGGCCGCATGCCGCGTGGCGTCCATGCCGTATAGACATAGCCGTTCTGCCCCTTGAACTCCAACACATAAACGCCGGAAGAGCCATCCTCCAGAGCGCGAACGAATGTCGCCCCGTCGAGTTCCCGGGTTAGCGTGGCATAAGCCACATAGCTGGGCCGCGGATTAAGCAACGGATAACGGCGACACAGCCCCCCTCCGTTGTTCCAGAGTGCATGATAATAATCGGAACCGGGATCCACGAGCGTGCTCGGGCTGATGCGTTTGAAGCCATAAACCAGCGCGTGCAGGATGTCCCGCATGAACCAATCCGCCTGCGCCTTGCCGCCCATGAGATCGGCGGGCCTGCCGCAGATCCATTCGTGGCAGGCGGACACGGGAACATCGCCATAGCCCAACAAGCGCGCCGTTTCCTTCAACAGCCAGGTTCCCTGCGTATTATACTCCGTCAGCGTTTCGGGCGACTGGTAAGCCATCATCTCGACGCCCAGGTAATCGAGATACTCTTTCGGGTATCCGTGGCGGAAGAACTCGGCGCAGACAGTCCCGCTCCAGCCGGCATTGCCGAAGACCAGCTTCATATTCGGATAGGTCTCCCGGTAGAATCTGCTCATGGCCACGGCGCGATTCCAGAGGTTTGTCTGGAACAAGCCCTCCTGTTCCGGTGTCAGCGGAACCGGTTTTTCTCCATAAAGCTCCGGCGGGAAGCGCAAGCCGGGAACGCCGCACTCATGCAGGATGAGGGCCATGTCGTTGTGGGGAAATTTTCCTTGAGCGAGCGTCGCTTCCTTTTTGCTTTCATCGAACCACTGGTCAAACGGTTCGTCGTAACGCCGGTGACGGTATATCAAATCGACGGTGGTGACCTTGTACGGAGCGAATTCCTTTTCGCCAGGACTGGCGGCGATCAAGACCGTGTGCCGAAGGCCGGCGCGACGCAAGAGCGTTCCCGCGATGGCCGGATCCCTGCTTCCATAGTGGCCGGCGCCGTGCCAATAGGTTCCAAACGACGACTGATATCCGGCCTGTCTCGTGTCCGGCGGCAACAGGGCAAACGTGGTGGGATACTCGATCAACAGCCGGCCGTCTTCGTCCATCAGCCGAATCGAAGCCTCATACCAACCATGCTCGCGACAAGGGATCGGAATTTCCACAACCCGATCGGCGGCCGCTTCCAGTTTCACCCGCTTGGATCCGACAGTTTCCTTCCCGTCCATGTCGCGAAACGTCCATGCCACCGAACACGTTTTCTTTCCACCGGTCCGGTTGGTCAGGCGCGCCTGAAAAGCGGGATTCTCTTGTCGATAGAACACGTTTCCCACCTGGCGGGAGCCGCACACCATCTCGATCGGCGCCGCCTCAAGAGTCACGCCAAAGACATGAACCGCGCTTGGGAAGCCCATGGGGTAAAAGTTGCCCGTCGTGGGAGGCGTCCCGTTTCTTTCGCCGCGCGGCATGGTTAATTCCAAATCGAACGTGTCGCGCTGAGGCCAGGCGCCCTTGTTCGTATCCATCAGCATGTCCTGAATCTCCCCGATCTTCAGGGGAACCCGCGCCAACCAGAGCGGAACCCGGTTCGTGCCGTTCCCGCTGGGATAGACGACATCCCCCACCCGAACCGCGTCAAGGGACGCCGGGTCCGTTCGCGAGGGCAGCGTGACTTGCGTGTCGGCAAAGGCATCGCCTCGGCCGCCCGGCATATGACGGGAACGGGTCAGCCGAACCGTCAGGGACGGCGTTTTCCCGGGAGTCTCCTCCGCGGCGCACAGCAGATAGGCGTAAATGTAAGGCTTTCTGGGGACGGAGAAGATGAGCGTTTCCGGCACGCCGTCGAACGCGCTTCGCATGGCATAGGGAACGTCGATTATCCTCTGCTCCTGAAGGATTGTAGAAACGCCGACGTCCACGTTGTTGCCTGCCTCCGCCACATTGAAGGGAACGCCGTTCAAGGTTTGGAAACCGGGAGCGATCGAGAGCGCGGCGTTTCGCATGGCGCCAGGCCGCGCATACTCCCGCGCGTCCACGGGAACGAAAAAGCCCGTGTCCTTCGCCGGCTGCCATTGGGTGTCGCGGATGGCGGCGCCCGCTGCCAAAGAAATCACAATCTCGCGTAGATCCGATCCCAGCGTTTGCGATCCCACATAGCGGCCATCCATCCAGAAGCCGACTTGCCTACCGTCGCACCGCAATTCCGCGCTAAACGCATGGCGGCTGGCGGGCGGCAGCATCTCCCAACCGGCCGCCAGTTCCTCTTGCCTTTTCGGATTGTAGAAAAACGGATTCGGGCGGATAGAGTGCCGCCCACCCCAGGGAAGCCGGAGAAACGCATTGCTCAGCGTGACCGGCGCGGCGCCGGCGCCGATGGTCTGCGAAACCTTGTCGGCCGCCACGGTCCACGCGGTCGTTGCGCCGTCGGCCTGAACGAGCTCAATTCGGAAGCCGTTCGGATGCTCGCCGGCCATGCCGCGGATCCGAAGAACGCTGGACGTCTCGACTGGAATGCGGATCCGGGAACTGCCGTCCGACACCTTCCAGCCCTCCTCCAGGTTGGCGTCCTCCCATAGAGAAGCGTCTTGCGGCGGCCGGACGTGAGGTCGAGTCTTGACGTCTGAGAAACGCATCGGTGCCTTGTCTTCGCCGAAGAGCATCTTCTGCATGGCGGTCTTGGTTTCGTTTGATGTCGCAGCGCAGGTCCATAGGACCGTCAGCGCCTGGCATCCCAAACCAGTCAGTAGCACGGGCAAAACCATCTTGCGACATTTCATAGACACGCTCGTTCCTCCTCGGTCTTGTATTCTGTTGGCGAGGCTTGTCGGAACATGGGATAGCCTCGACCAAGCGTAGCGCAGTCAGCGGATAATCACAGCTGTTCCCATGCGTAGAACCGGTTCCTCGCCGTATGAGGCGGCGAATAGGGCCGGTGCGCTCACGTTGTTGTACTCCGTGGCGATCCAGGCGTCCGAACGGACGGCGGCCGTACTCCGCACTTCGTCCATGCGCCCCGACCAATACCCGCCGATACCCTGGCCGAGATACGTGGCCGCATAGGCAGGCACGCCGCTGTAACCGCCCTCCGCCCTGAAGGCACCATTCCGATACAGACGAACGACGCCGTCATTGAGGGTCGCGGCGACATAGACCCATTGCCCGGTCATGCTCCCGGCGAAATAGTCGTCGTTTACAATCGTCGCGGAAGCGTTTTTGACATAAAGCTCGCAGCGCGTGCCATAAGCGCGTCGGATCAATATGCCCGGATTGTAAGCGGCATTGAAAATCTCATGATGCAAGCCGTCGTTCGACGGATACCAAATCCACAAGCTGATGGTGCCGTTGCTGCTGACCGTTTGGCCGGCGGTTAAATAGCCGCTGGAACCGTCAAAAGAAGCGGCTCCGGCGCTGCGTCCCGCCTCATTGTAACCGATAGCTCCGGTCGGCGTGGCCGCCATGCGGTTAGACGTGGAGGCATAGAATGTCCCCGATGTCTCGGACAGATGCCACACCGCCCGATAGTCCGACCAAAGGTTGGTCGGATCCTGCTGCGTGCCGGCATCGTACCGACCGTAGTACATGTAAAGATACGCACTGGAGCCGGACGTGAGTTCCGGCAGGCGCACCCAGGCAAATATCTGGCGGTCGCTTGCGGAATATCGCTCGATCTCGAACGACAGCCTGCTCGTGCCGTCGGCACCCGTAAACAGGATGTCCCCGCCGTTCGCCTGCGCGTTCGACCAAAGGCCGGAGGTGACGTTGTCCTGGGTAATCAGGACGGGGAAATTGGTCAGCGCGTCCACGCCGCTAATCTTGCTGCCGTCAATGACGATGCGTTGGCGGTAGCACAAAGTGCCGCGGCCGTCGCGGTACCATGTGGCGGCTGAACGCAGAGGCTTGATCTCTTCGGCCGCGGTGGTGGCGAACGATGCCGGGGCATTCTGATTGTTGTACTCGGTGGCGATCCAGGCATCCGATCGGATGGCGGCGGCGCTGCGCACCTCATCCATGCGCCCCGACCAGTAGCTGACCAAGCCCTGACCGAGATAGGTGGCGGAATACGATGGCGTGCCGCTGTAGGTGAAGTTCGTACAGAAGGCGCCATTCCGGTACAGCCGCGCTTCGCCGCCATTGAGGGTTAGCGTCATGTATATCCACTGCTGAGCGCTGTTGGCGAAATAGGCGTCGTCCGTGACCTGCGGACTGCCGCTGCTCCTGACGTACACTTCGGCTCTATACCCGTAGGCGCGTCGCAAGAGCACGCCGCTGTTGTAGGTGGCATTGAAAATCTCACGACTGACCCCATCATTGGATGGAAACCAGACCCACAAGCTGATGGTGCCGTTGCCGTTGACGGTCCGCCCGGCCGTCAAGTAGCCGTTGGTGCCGTCAAAAGAAGCGGCACCCGCCACGAGTCCAGCGGCATTGTATCCAATTCCGCCGGACGGCGTGGCAGACATCCGATTGGAAGTGGAAGCAATAAATGTCCCCGATGTCTCGGACAGATGCCAAACCGCTCTGTAATCCGCCCACACGTTGGTCGGATCCTGCGCGCCAGCGGCGTCGGCCTTCCCGTAGTACATGTAGATGGAAGTGTTCGAGGCGGACGAGCAGACGGGAATCCGAACCCAGGCACACAGTTGCGAAGATACCGCGTCGTATTGCTCGATCTCGTGCGACAGCACGGTGACACCGTCCGCCGTTGTAAATGCGATGTCCGCGCCGTTCGTCAACGCATGTTCCCAGAGCCCCGGCTGGACGCAATCGCCGGCGATCAGCGCAGGGAAATTCGTCAGCGCCCCTTCGCCGCTGACCTGGCTGGCGGAAATCGTGATCTTCTGCCTGTATCCCCACGCGCCATACCAGTCGTCGGCTTTTCCTGTGCCGCACACCGCGATGATTACGCCTAGAACCCTGGCGGCCGTTGCCGAATCTGCGCGATAGACGCGCTTGTCTGACCTCATGATTTGATGCAGTGCGCTCATGTCATCAGCTCCCTCCAATATGTATAGTCAGTTCCAGGCACCGGCCGGTCGAAGCCATGGTTCTCACGCTCCGGCGGGCCGCGCTTTCTGCGTTCACACGTGTAGAATCGCATAACTGACGCATTATTGTCAAGTCTTGAGGTCATGGCCCTGATGCCCTGAACCCCGTCTCCAGCCCCCTTGGGCGCTGCGACTATGTTGACGAGCCCTCCCATTGCTCGACGGCCATCCGGCCAACTGCCAACTGTCTCCGGCGCGGGCGGTGTGCTAAGCTACATGACTGTATGGCGGTAACCATCAAGGACATTGCGCGGCGGGCGGGGGTGTCGCATCCTACCGTCTCCCTGGTGTTTTCGGGCGATCCGCGCATCAGCAAGGCGACCCGCGAGAAGGTGTTGCGGACAGCGCGGGAGATGCGATACGTGCCCAATCTGGCGGCGCGCAATCTGCGGCGCGGCGCCAGCAACCTGATCGGCTTCATCGTCAACGACATCACCGACCCGTTTTACGCGATCATGGTGCAGGTGGCGGAAGCGGCGGCGGCCGAG
>JAQULY010000023.1:0-4352 GCA_028718445.1 Kiritimatiellia bacterium | reverse complement strand
CGGCCGAGCACGGCTATCAGCTTATTCCCGCCGACAGCCAATGAGGTCCGGCACGGGAGGTGGCGGCCATCCAGCGGCTCAGCAGCTTCCGGGTGCGGGGCTTGCTGGCGTGCTCCACGGAGCGCAACCCGGCGACCATGGCGTTGCTGGCTGAAACGGGGATGCCGCTGGTGATCGTGGATACGTGTCCGCCGTGGCACAAGGGGTGTTTCGTCGGTAACGACGTGGCGGCCGCGGGCGAGATGGCGGCGACGCACTTGCTGGATGTGGGCTGCCGTCAACCGGCCTTCCTTACCGCCGGCGTCTCCCTGCTCCATTTCAGCGGGTTCGTGGCCCTGCAACGCGGTTTCTGCCGTGTCCTGAGGCGACGCAGGATAGCGCACCCCGAGCGGCGGACGCTGCCGGCCGGTCTTGGCATCGAGGATGGGCGCGAAGCCTTGCGCCGGGCACGAGCCGCTTTTCCGGAACTGGACGGCGTCTTCTGCGCCAACGACCTGTGCGCCCTCGGAGTCATGACCGCCGCCGATGAGGCCGGTCTGCGCGTGGGGCGGGACCTGGCGGTCATGGGCATTGACGATCTGTCCATCGGCCGTCTGCCGCGCATCGGGCTAACCTCCATTCATCAGCCGCACGAGCAGATCGCGCGCACGGCGGCGCAGGTGCTGATTGACGGCATTGAGCAGTCCCGCGCGCCGTCGGGCCGGCAGTTGTTCCCGCCCGAATTGATCGTCCGCGCCAGCACTGCGTTAGGCTGATGCGGTTGTGCTTCCTGCCGGCATGCGGTAATGTATGCCGCCATGTCCATATGAGGGAGTCTCCGCGCCATGAAGCCAATGACCCACAAAGAGCGTTTCCTGCAAACCCTTGCCCGTAAACCCGTTGACCTGCTGCCGCATGGCGACGGTCTCTGGGGCGAGACCTACGCCAAGTACGTGGCGCAAGGCAAACTCAAGGAGGGCGCTGACCAGGTGAGCCACTTCGACATGAGCTGGCGCGGCGGCGGCTGGCTCAACAGCCTGGCGGATATCGACTTCAAGGACGAAGTGCTGGAGGAGACCGAGGAGACGAAGCTCGTCCTAAACGGCAACGGCGCGACAATGCGGACATGGAAGCAGCGTTCCGGCACGCCGGAGCACATTGACTTCAAGGTCAAGGACCGCGCCGCCTGGAACGAACTCATCAAGCCGCATCTGCTGAAGTTGGACCGGCGGCGCATTCCGTTCGACAGCTATCGTGCCGCCAAACAGTTGGCCGCCGAGGAGCAGCGCGCGTTCGTCTGGGCCGGCGTTGCGCCTTTCGAACAGATGCATCCCATCTGCGGCCACGAGTATATGCTGATGGGCATGGCGCTCGATCCCGACTGGGTCAAGGACATGGTGAATACATACGCCAACCTCACCCTCATGCACCTGGAGACGCTCTTCGCCGAGGAGGGGCTGCCGGACGCGATGTGGTTCTACGAGGATATGGGCTTCAAGGAGCGCCCCTTCATGTCCCCGGCCATGTACGAGGAGATCGTCATGCCCGGCCACAAGAAGCTCTTCGACTATGCGCATGCCAAAGGACTCAAAGTGATCGTCCACTCCTGCGGCTTCGTTGAGCCGCTGGTTCCCGGCCTCGTACGCGCGGGCATGGACTGCCTGCAGGCGATGGAGGTCAAAGCCGGCATGGACGTGCTGCGCATCGCCAAGAACTTCGGCGACCGCCTGACCTTCTGCGGTAATCTCGACATCCGCATCGTCGCCAGCAACGACCGCCGCAAGATCATGGAAGAACTGGAACGCAAGATCCTGCCGGTGCTCAAGATGGGCAGCGGTTTCATCGTGCATTCGGACCACTCGATCCCGCCTGAGGTTGAGCACGATACGCTACGGTTTTTCTTCGACGAAGGCGCCAAGATGGCCAGGCGCGTTTGGCACAATAATCAGCATTGACACTACCGATATTAGTGTTATGTTGTTGGCGTGAATTATCTCAACCGCCATCTCGAAGAGCGTCTGCGGCGACTCGTCAAATCGTTCAAGATCGTTCTGCTGACCGGCGCGCGGCAAGTGGGGAAAAGCACGTTATTGCAGCACGTCTTCCCTGAGGTCAAGACTGTGGTCTTCGATCCGGTACAGGACTTGTACGGCGCACGGCGTGACCCGGACCAGTTTCTGGAAACCTTCCGGACGCCACTGGTGCTCGACGAAGTTCAATATGTGCCGGAGTTGTTGCCGGCCCTGAAACGGCGGGCGGACCGTTCCGCCGGGACAGGACAGTACCTGCTGACGGGATCACAGAATCTCGCCGTATTGCGCCATGTGTCGGAGAGTCTGGCTGGTCGCGTCGGCATCCTCCGATTGGACGGTTTGACTCCAGCCGAACGCATGGGGCACGCCGGCGAACCGTGCTGGCTGGAATCCTATCTGAACACACCCGACAAGTTCGCCGCCTCAATCGGTGAGCTGCCAGTTCTGGAAATGGCTACATCGCTTCCCCGCTATCTCTGGCGTGGACAAATGCCGGGATTGACCGACCTCGATGATCAGGATGTTCCGTCCTATTGGAGTTCTTACATTCAGACGTACGTGGAACGCGATATCCGTCTGATGGCCAATCTGGCCGACCTTGGGCAGTTCGGCCGCTTCCTGCGTCTTTGTGGCGCGTTGACCGGCCAGGAACTGATTCAGTCACAGGTTGGCAGGGAACTGGGCGTAAATCCCAAAACTGCGCGAAGCTGGCTCGATCTGCTGACGTGGTCATATCAATGGCTGGAGCTTCCGGCCTACAGCGGCAACGCCATCAAGAAGGTCAGCGCCAGGCCGAAAGGTCATCTGGTTGACACTGGCCTGGCGTGCTACCTGAATGCGATCCCCTCGCCGGAGAGTTTGCTTAGCAGTCCGCTTTTCGGTCCCGTGTTCGAGTCCTGGGGCGCCGGTTGGCTCGCCCGCCAGGCACAGCGCTTGCGGCTGGCGCCTGCCATGTACCATTGGCGAACTCACAACGGTGCGGAAGTGGATGTCGTGCTGGATTACGACGGACGCTTGTATCCGCTGGAGTTCAAGGCTGCCTCGAACTTGTCAGGCTACGACGCTCGCGGCATTCTGGCCTTCCGCAAAGCCAATGCTCGCGTTGCGCCTGGCGTCATCGTCTATGGCGGCAGGATCCCTTACCGGGTTACGCAAGAGGTCGTGGCGATCCCCTGGAATGCCATCTGAGGTCGCGCCCCAGGCATAGACCGGGCGCGGGCCGAGACGAAGGCGGTTGTCGGACGGCAGGGACACGCGCTCGCCCAGGGCGTCGCAGGCGCGGGTCAGTCGGAAGGGCACGGGCGCCTCGATCGCGCCGCCGTGGGACCAGCCCACGAGCAACGGCTCGCGTTCCGCGGTCACGCAGCGCAGCAGCCAGGCGCCGCGCCGGTCCGCGTCCGGAATCGGCTCACGACGCAAAAAGGTGCCGCCCCCCAGCGTCTGCTGCCAGAGGCGCAAGGCCTTGAACGCCGGGCGACGCCGCCAGCAGACGTCCGCGGCGCGATCGTCCACCAGGCCGAATCCGTGTGCCGCCAGCCGCCAGATCACGGTCTGTCGCACCATGCCCGAACAGATGGCCAGCATGAGATAACGAATCAGGTAATCGGCGTATTCCTCTTCGGTGACACTGGGATCGTGGCGTCGTTCGCCCGGTTCCACGTAGGGCGCGCCAACCGGCGAATAGACGCCCGTGCCCCGCAGCGGCCAGTTCATCTCGGAGACAATCAGCCCGTCCGCGCAGTAAGGCGCCGACGCGCGCGCGATAGCGCGCGCCAGCGTGAACTTGTCGAGCGTATCGAACCTTCCCTGGCGGTTCTCCGGCGCGCCGCGACGGTCCACGTAGAGGTGCAGCGAAAGCGCATCCCAGGCATAGCCATGCGGCAGAACGCGCAGCGCCGCCAGTGCGTAGGCGAACTCGAAGTCGATTACCGCCGGTCCCGTCAGCTTGACGCCCGGATAGGCCGCGCGCAGCGCCGGCAGGCAACGCAGCAGGCGGCGGTAGTCATCGAACCCCCAGAGGCCCCACTTGACGCGGTTGATGGCGTGGCCGTACTCCAGCCAGTCGAGGTGCCAGCCTGCGTGCGTCAGCGTCTGCCGGCAGAAGTCTTCCCAGGAAGCGGGGTCGCGCACGGCACGGCGGTCCTGCACCAATCCGCCGGAGAGATGGAAGCCTTCGTCCGTGAGTTCTACGGCGGTCGCCAGTCGGGCGCGACGCTGGGCCGGTTTGTCGAAGTGCTGAAACCGCAGATGCAGATCGCGCAGACCGAGTTCGCGCGCCAGTGCGCGCTCGCGTTCGAAAGTGGCGGCCTCGCCGCTGAGGGCCACGGCGACGGCGCGGTG
>JAQULY010000022.1 GCA_028718445.1 Kiritimatiellia bacterium | reverse complement strand
AGATGGACCTGCGGGTCGAGGCCATCGACCTGGAACGGCGGCGCATGAGCCTGAAGCCGATTGACGCGAGCGCCGCCGCGCTGCAACCGGAGTCGCTCGCGCCCGGCGCGCGCGTCACCGGCATTGTCGAAGGCTACAAGGATTTCGGCGTGTTCGTGCGCCTTTCGGAGAAGCAGACGGGATTGCTGCACATCAGCGAAACGGATGTCGGCAAGGGCGGCAGTCCGGCCGCCAAACTCGAACGCGCGTTCCCTCCCGGAAGCCAGGTCGAGGTGGCCGTCAAGGAGAACGACGGCAAGCGCATCTCGTTGACCTTGCCCGGCCGCCTGCGCCAGGGGGATGACGGCGAGGAAGCCGCCGATCTGGCGCGACTCCGCGAGCGGCCGCCGGCCGCCGGCCTCGGCAACCTCGGCGAGATGTTCGCGAAACTGAAACTGTAGGACGGAGGCGCGGCATGCTGACGCTGCGTTCGCCTGACGGACGTTTGCGCGCGGATTTTGCTTTGCGGGCGGGCGGGCGTTTCGCCGAACGTGGCGCACCGGCGGTGCGCGTTGTCCTGGACGGGCGTGTCCTGCTTGGTTGGAGCAGTTGGCTGGACGACGCCGCGCAAGCCTACACGCTGCGGCGGCACGAGCTGCGCGTGTTGCTTGGCGCGAGGCGGACCGTACTGGCGCGGGAACTCAGCCTGGATCTCCGCAGCGCGTCCCGTCCGGCGCGTCCGGCGTGCATCGTGCTGCGTTGCGCCGATGGGGGTGCGCTGTTGAGCGCGGAGCCGACCGGCGCGCGCGATCGTGCCCCGGATGGCTGGACCTTCAGGTTTCCCCGCGGCAGCCAGGCGATCGTGGCCGATCCACGGACGGACAGTTTCATGGTGCGGCCATTGCGCGGAATTACTGCGGTCGAGAATCCGCCGTGGACATGTCTCTATCCCCACGGCAAGTGCGCCGCGCTGCTGCGCATGGCGGGGCATGCCGACGGCGGGTGGATGCTGCTGGCAGGCGACCGTCCCTGCGATCTGCCTGCGGGTCCGGCGGCGCGCTGGCTGCTGTGGGGGCGCGAGCGGGAGGAGCCGCCGCCGCCCATTCGGGCCGCCCAAACGGCGGTCCCGCCGGCGACGCAGGCACGACAGGATCGGCAGGCGCGGGCGGAAGCGGCAGCGCGCTTCAATTGTCACCTGCCTTTCACGCGTGCGCGCGCTTGGCCCGGGGCGGCCGAGTGGGAGCAGCGCTGGAGCGCGCCGCGCCTGGCGGACGTCACGCCGGCGCACGCGCGGGCCGCGCTATGCGTGACCGGCGCGGATGGCGTCGACGCCTCGGATGAAACGCTATTCGTGCGCGGGGAGATCGGCGCGTACGTGCTGGCTGCCAGGCGCCGCGGCGCGGCGTGGGAGCTGGGGGCCATCACGGTCCGCGGCCGCGTGCTGACGCTGGACTTGTCGTTTCTTGCCCCGGACGTGCATTACCGTGCCGTGCTGGTCCGGGACGATCCGGCGGCACCGGACGGCTTCGCGGAAGAGCGGCTGACGCTGGATGCAAGCAGCAAGCCGGTCGTGACCATGGGTGTGGCGGGCGGTTTCGTATTGCGCCTCGAGCCCGCGGCGGAGGCGCCCGCATGAACCTGTTGCCGGCCATCACGCAATGGCTGAACGGGCCGCACGCGGGCGCCACCATGCTGACCCTGCGCGTTGCCTTCTTCGCCGTCTTCGTGCTGACGGCGCTGCGGCTGCTATGGGGCAGGGGACGGACCGGGGGGCGCGGGGGACTCGGGTTTCCGCTGTTGGCCATCGTGACCATGGCGGCGCTGCTGGGCATGCTGGCGTATCAGTCCACCTGGCAGTTGTTCGGCGCGCGGCGCGTACAGTTCATGCGCTTCATGCGCAGTCACAATCCACGGCCCGCCAGTCTGGTCAAACGCGGCTCGATTCTCGACTGCCATGGCACGGTGATGGCGCTGGACGACGCGCTGCCGGGCGATCCCTGGCGGCGGCGTTATCCTCTCGGGCCGGCGGCGGCGCACGTCACCGGTTATTTCGATCCGCGCTTCGGCATGGCGGGCATAGAACGCGCGGCGGACTTGGTGCTTAGCGGTTACGGCGGCAGCGCGATGGACGAACTGAACCGCCTCGGGCGCAACCTGCTGGAGGCCAACCAGGCGGAAGGCACGGATGTGCGGCTGACGATTGACGCGCGCCTGCAGCGCAAGGCGTGGGAGGCGATGCGCGGCAAGCGCGGTGCCGTGGTGGTGCTGCGACCCGCGGATGGCGCCATCCGCGTATTGCTCAGCATGCCGTCATTCGACCCGCAAAATCCCGGCGACAGCCAGCACGACACCGAGGCGGCGCCGCTGCTGAACCGCGCGCTGCAAGGGCTCTACCCGCCTGGCTCAACCTTCAAGATCCTGATGGCGGCGCTGGCGGCCGAACAGCGCATCTCGCCGCGGTTCGACTGCCCGGCCGGCGGCTTCCGCGCGGCCGGCGATGCCCGGCCGATCCGCGACAGCGAATATTACATCTGGGAACGCGACGGGCGCGTGTGGCCGGGGCGCGGGCGCATCGGTCTGCGCGACGGATTCGTGCATTCGTCCAACGTCTACTTCGCCCAGTTGGGACTGGCCTGCCAGCCTGACGCCTTCAACGCCCTGATGCGGCGGGCCGGACTGGAGGAGCGCGTCGTGGTGTACCGCGCCGGCGCCGAGCAGATGGCGACGCTGGCGGGGGCGGTGCCGCAGGTGACGTCCGCGGATCGCCGCACGCGCGCGCAACTGGCGATCGGGCAGGGCCGCATGGTGGTGACGCCGCTGCACGTGGCGATGTGGACAGCGGCCGTGGCGACGGGAGGCGAGTTACGCCAGCCGCGCCTGGACGCCGGCGAAGCGCCGTGCGCGCCGGTGCGGGTAGTCTCGGCGGCCGCGTCCGCGGCGACGCGCGCACTGATGCGCGAGGCGGTGCAGCACGGCACGGGGCGTCCGGCCGACATTCCCGGTTTGAGCGTGTGCGGCAAGACGGGGACGGCGCAGGCGCCGGGCGGCGAGGATCATGCCTGGTTCACCTGTTTTGCGCCGGCCGCGGCGCCGGCCCTGGTGGTGACGGTGCTGGTGGAGCGTGGCGGTTACGGTTCGCGCGCGGCGTTGCCGGTGGCGCGCGAGTTGCTCGAGGAAGCTGTGCGACTGGGAATGATATCCGGAGCCGCGCCGCGGAAAGCGAAGTGAGGATGTTGAGGTTGCATGCCAAATCCGGCGCCAAGCGGGGCGCGGCCCCGTCCGGCCCGGGAGGCGCGTTGGCGATGGCCTGGCTGGCGGTGGCGCTGGCGCATGCCGTGGTGTTGGCCACCAAGCTGGCCAACGCTCCCAGTCTGCCCTGGCGTCAGTTGCAGCCCCTGGCCTGGTTTACCGCGGCCACGCTGCTGTGCTGGTTGTGGCTGCGCCTGTCGGACTGCCGCGGCGACACGCACCTGGTTGCCATGGCGCTGTTCCTGGCCGGGATGGGCATGGCGATTCAGTTCCGCATGGGGGTTTTCGCCGGCGCCGGCGGCAAGGGCGTGACGCTGGCGTTGCCGTTGGGCGTGGGGGCGATGCTTGTGGTGCTGGCGCTGGCGCGCGGCGGACGGTACCGGCTGCTGCCGGCGGTCGGCTGGGTATGTTACCTGGCCGCGGTCGCCATGTTGGCGGCCATGCTGATATTCGGTCGACAATACCGCGGCGGCGTCTACCTGCCCGGGCATCTCAACCCGTCCGAGGTCGTCAAGCCGTTGCTGGTCATCTTTCTGGCATCGTTCCTGAGCGGGCGCAAGGCCGATTTCTCCGAGACGCAGATCGGACTGCCGATGCCGCCGGCGCGCACGTTGTGGCTCTTCGCGGCGCTGTGGGCGGTGCCGGTGGGGCTGGTGCTGCTGATGCGCGACCTGGGGTTGCTGGTGCTGCTGAACGCCGTGCTGACAATCATGCTGTATGCCGTGGCGCGCAAGGCCGGGTATCTGGTGGCGGGCGGGGTGGGTGTGGTGCTGCTGGGCATGCTGGCGGGTTGGATCTCGGCGCACGCGCGCGCCCGGTTCGATGTCTGGCTCGATCCGTTCGCCGATGCCACCGGCAAGGGCTGGCAGATTCTCCAGGCGCTGTCGGCGATGTATGCGGGCGGATTGTGGGGCGCGGGCATCGGCGCGGGCACGCCCCAGGTGGTGCCGATTGTGGCCTCCGATTTTGTCTATGCAGCACTGGCCGAAGAGCTGGGGTTGATCGCCTGTGCGCTCCTGCTGATGGTCTATGGCGCCATGTTCCTGCGCGGCTGGCGCATCGCTTCCCAGGCCAAGGGACCCTTCGGCGTGCTGCTGGGCGTCGGACTCACGTCCACGCTGGCGGTGCAGACGCTGCTTAATGTGGCGGGCGTCACGAAGGCCCTGCCGATGACCGGGATTCCGCTGCCGTTCATCAGCCAGGGCGGCAGCAGCCTGGCCACCTCGCTGGCCATGATTGGGTTGCTGGTGGCGATGTCCGAGGGCAAGGGCGGGAAGTGATGGCCGCGTGGCATTGAGCCGGTTGTCCGTGCCCGACCGAACGCCGACATGATGGGCACGAAACGGCACATTTGCCATTCTCGTGCCCATTTTAGCGACGCCAGAACGGGCACCAAACGTGCCAAATGTCAGTTCTGTGCCCGTCTTTTCGCGCCATTTCGCGTCTTTCGTGGGCAGTCGATGAACGATTCGGATGTTTCTCCTCGTCATCCGTAATCGTCGTCCGTAATCGTCGACCGGATTGCCCCATCATCCCCGGCGACACACACACCTTGTCCTCCACCTTGTCCAGTTCCCCGCGGCAAAAGGGACAACGTGCGTGACAAGGCGGTGACGTATCGTCCCCATATCGAGTCAACTAAACCGACTCGCACCCTTATCTCACCGACCCATTCCGTGCGCGCCAACATCGGCATTGACACCGCCGTCCGCGTCTGATAATTTAACGATAAACGCTAAGGAAGAATATCGTGATAACGAAATTGCGGGCAACGGTGCGCGCGCGGCGGCGCCTCCGGGTGTGGCCGGCGGTGTGGGTTGTGGCATGCGGCGCCGGCATGGTGTTCGGAGCCGCCGGGGCCGCGGGAGAAGGCGGGACGAATCTCCTGGCCAACGGCGGCTTTGAGTATCCGGTCGGCTGGGAAGTAGCGTTAGAGGACGGCGCGGGCGGCGCCCATGCCCGTGAAGCGGCGTGCGTGCGCGGCGGCAGTTGCGCCATGCGGCTGACCAAGACCAACGGTCTGGGCTGGATCAGGCTGCGCACGACCGCACCGATCCGCGTCGAGTCCAACACGACGTACTACTACCGCGCCTATTTTCACGCCGAAGACGCCCCCTTCGGCTCCTCCATGCTGTTCCTGCGTGTCGGCGACAGGGAGGGCAATCTGGGTTACGACGCCTCGCTGGATGCCGCCGCCGGCTATTCCAGCCAGAGCTTCCTGATCAACTCGCCGCCGGGGCAGTGGGAGAAGCGGGTGATGTCTTTCCGCCGGCCGGTGGCTGGCGACGTGTACCTGCACGCCGTGCTGCACGGCAACCCGTGTACCGTGTGGCTGGATGACGTCGAACTGACCACGCAGCCCTTCGTGCGTCAGACCCCGAAGCACGTCTACAACGATCCATTCACCGCTGACGAAGTCCTGCGGAGACTGGAGGAGCGGCCAAACGCAGAGGCGAAGATCGAAACGCGCGGCGGCGCCGCAAGGCTCAGCGTGAACGGCGAAGTGACGCCCCCGATCGTCTTCAAAGGCCTGGCGTTCTCCGAGACTGCCGGCGATTACGCCAACTTTGCCCAGGACGGCATCCATCTGTCGGTCGTGGGCCTGCGCCTCGGAGGAGACTTCATCTGGCCGCCGCGCATCGTTACCTCCGAGGGGATCTGGCGGGGCAAGGACCGGTACGACTTCTCGATCGCCGATCGGACCTTGCTGGGCGTGCTGCGGCGGAATCCCGCCGCCAACCTTATCGTGGACATGATCATCTACCCGTACCCGGAGTGGGGCGACGAGCACCCCGACGACTGCGTCAAGAATTCGAAGGGCGAAACGGGTTGGACCACGTACACCGATATCGAAGGCTTTGCCACGAATCTCCTGGAGGTCAAGGTGTCGCGTCACTACGTCTGCGACCGCGTCTGGGGGGTCCCCTCGCTGCAATCGGACACCTGGCGGCGCGATGCGGCGGAGGCGGTGCGGCGAGTGGTGGAGCACATTCGGGAGTCTCCATATGGGAAAGCGGTGGTCGGGTACTACGTATCCGGCGGGCACGACGGGCAGTTCATTCAGCCCCCCGGTGACTACTCGCCCTGTTCGGTTGGCGCCTTTCGGCAGTGGTGCCAGACCAAGTACGGCGATATTGGCGCGCTCAATCGCGCGTGGAATACTCAGCACGCAAGCTTCGCGGCGGTCGGACCGCCGCGGCGCGACGAGCCCGACAGCGAGGCGGTGCTGGAGCGCCTGCCGCCCTACGTGTTGGGCGCCGCGCCGGACTTCGCGGAGTTCAAGGACCAGCAGACCTGGTCCGTCCGCGATTACTTTGCCGGTGTTATCAAGCAAGCCGCAGGCAAGCCGGTCATCGCGCTCTGCTACGGGTCGCCCGCCGCCCGCCACTTCCTCGACAGCAAGCATCTCGATGCCGCTGGGATGATGAGCTACTACCCCTACCGGCAACCCGGCTATGCGGCGGGCTGGCACTGGCTCGACACCTTCGCGCTCCATCGCAAGCTCCTGTTTCAGGAACTGGACACGCGCTCGTGGGTCAATGGGTCGTCGGGCGAAATCTACGACATCTGGGTGGGCACCGGCTTCACGCCCACCTCGTGGGCGACAATCAACCGCAAGCTGATCGGAACCTCGCTCGCACACGGGTACGGCTACTGGTATTACGACATGAACAGCTTCTTCCACGATCCGGCGATCCATCAGGAAATCGCGGCGTCGCGGAAGATCGCCGCCGCCGTCATGGCCGAACGGGACGACTTCCGGCCCGATGTCTGTTTCGTGCGCAGCGATCTGGCGGTCGGCGGAGGAGATAACCGGTTTCTGCACGAACCGCGTTTCAACGCCAACCTATATGCCCAGTTGTATGGACTGTGCGGGATGATGCGCGAAAGCAGCGCCGTTCCCTTCCACACACACCTGCTGCAGGACGTGTTGGCGAACCGCCGGTTGCAGAACTATCGCGTCTATGTCTTCGAGCAATCCCCCTTCATCACGAGCGCGGAGCGCGCCCGGATTGCGCGCCGACTCCAGCGCGGCGGACGCACGCTGGTTTGGCTCCACGACACCGGCTACCTCTCCGAAACCGGCCCCTCGGCCGAAGCCATGTCCGGCCTCATCGGCATGGATGTACGCACCGAACCCGCGTATGCGCGGGGCGTCGTGCAGATGCTGGCGGACGCGCATCCGCTGACCCAAGGTGTCCAACCCTTCGGCGGCCTGTGCGAGATGGTGATGGCAATGATGACGCTGAGGGGGTCATCGGCTTTCACGACCAGGTGCCAGCCTTTCTGGATCGAGGACAGCGCCGCCGTGCCGCTGGCGCGGTATGCCGAGAACGGGCGCACGGCGATAGCGGTACGGCAGTTCCCGAACTGGACGTCGGTCTATGTGTCCGCGCCGAGCAGCTTGGGCGACGATCTGCTGAACAACATTGCTCGCGCGGCTGGCGCCTACGTGGCGGGACCGCCGGGACAGGTGGCGCTGCAGATGAACGGACGTTTTCTCTCAGTACACGGCCTGAGAACCTGCGCCTACGAATTCCGGCTGCCGCCGGGCCGGCGGCAGATCCTCGATGCCGACACCGGCGTGGTACTGGCGAAAGGCGTGACCTCGTATACGATTCCGATCCGGGCGCAGGAAACCAAATGGTTCCTGTTGCGGTAAAGTGTTGAAGAGAAGGAACCTCCGTGCGCACGATCACATGGCCGTTTCCACTGGCGCGATCTCACACAGGGATTGCGATGGGTAACGGGTTGTTCGGCGCCCTAATCTGGGGAAAAGACCGAATTCACATCACGGTGAACCGCTCCGACTTTTGGGATCATCGGGGAGCATACCGCCCCACGGAAGGGGTCACGACCTACGAGCGTATAAAGTCGGAGTACACTCCTGACGATTCCGCCTGGCTCGCAAGAGTGTTTGTGCAACCCAGGAAGACACTGAGCCGTACCGCGCCCAGTCGCTTGCCCTTTGGTCGCATGGAACTGCATCTCCGGCCCGGCTTCGTTCCGGTCACGGGTGAGTTGAATCTGGACACCGGAACCGTCACCGTATTTGTTGCGGCGCGGAACAGTGAACGCAAGCACGAGGTGCGATTTGATCTCGGCGTCGATTGTAGCGCGATCTGGGTTCATGACCCGCATCGCATGATTTGTGACGTTACGATTCGTACCGCCTGGGAATGGGTGGCCGAAAGACTGCGTTTGTACGGATTTGAAAAGCCGGTGATGTTGCGCAAGCCTGGCGTCTGGGGCTGGGCGCAGGCATGTCCGGCCGACCCCGCCCTGGCGGCGCTTTGCCGGAAGGTCGATGGCGGCTTCATCATCGCCTTGGACAGAGGAGCTGATGCGGCCGCGGCACTTGCAGCCGCTGACCACCTGTTGGAGACCATTCGGGATCGGGGCCGTAATCCTTTGCTTCTCGCCAATGCCGAGTGGTGGCGGGTCTACTGGCGTCGCACGCCACGCGTGCGGGTGCCGGACGAATTCTTCAACCGTTTTTATCAATATGCACTCTTCAAGTTCGGGGCGGCCACCAACCCGCACCATGCTTGGCCGGCTGGGTTGCAGGGGCCCTGGGTGGAGGAATACCAATGGCCGCCATGGAATGCCGACTATCATTTCAACGTCAATGTACAGCAGATTTACACCCTGGCCCTGGCCGCCAATCAATTGCGACATTTGCTGCCACTGTTCGACCGGCTGGACGCCTGGCGTGATGTGATGCGGCGCAATGCCAAGGTGGTTTGCGGCATTGACGACGGCCTCATTGTCGGCATGTGCTCGGACGATCGGGGCGAAATGCTCTATGGCGGGCCGGGTGTGGTGATTGACCATGCCTGCTCCGGCTGGACGGCGCAACTGTTCTGGCTCTACTACCTTTACACGGGCGACGTCGCCTTTCTCCGCGAGCGGGCGTATCCGTTCATGCACGGGGTGATGCGCGTCTATGAGGAGATGTTGGAGAAGAAGGGGGGACGTCTCTCGCTGCCGGTGAGTATATCCGCCGAATTCGGAAACGATATCAGTCCGCGCTGGATGGGACGCGATCCCTCCTGGCAACTTGCCTGTATTCACATGCTGACAGATGCGTTGCTCAAGGCGGCGCGTATCCTGAAATTGCCGCCACGTCCGGTTTGGCGAACGATAAAGAAGAACCTGCCGCTCTACACGCTCATCGGCAAACCCGGCGAAAGACGGATTGCGGTCTGGGATGGACAGGATCTGACATTCTGCCACCGCCACCATTCCCATCTGGCGTGCATATACCCCTTTGACTCGCCCGGCAAACTCACCTCCGTAAAGCGCGCGATTGTGGACAATTCGGTGGATCACTGGGCATCCATGGGCATGGGTGGCTGGAGCGAGTGGTGCATGCCCTGGGCCGCCATCATCCAGGCGCGCCTGGGATTCAAGGAATCGCCATGGATGATCCTGCAAATCTGGCGGAAGTTGTTTGTCAACGAAGGCTTGGCCACCGTCTATCTCCCGAGATTCCGCGGTATTACGACGCACGGCATGGCTGGCCAGAAGATGCCGCGCGAAACCAGCGAAATCATGCAGTTGGACGGCAGCATGGGAACCGTCACCGCCATTTACGAAATGCTTGTCCACACCCGCGGGGAAATCACGCATGTCTTTCCCGCCGTGCCGGCCGAATGGGCAGATGTCTCGTTTGCCGGCATCCGCCTCCCCGGCGCTTTCTTCATCAGCGCGGCAAGGCGAGACGCCCGGCTTCAATTCATCCGCATTCGGAGTCTGATCGGCGGAACGTTGACGATCCAGGTGGAGGGCTATTCAGCTTTGATGTCAATAAGAAGGCGGACGAAGCGTGCGCCTATTCAACTGCCGGCACGCCTTGCCTTCGAGCCCGGGGAAACACTGACCTTGAAGCCGGTCTGATGGTTTCATGCGATTGCTGTGTGATGGGAACCAAACGATCCGATCGTCAGAAGGGCCGGCGGCTACTGCACTGTTTGAACACGAACAAATGAAGGGGACGGGAATGAAAGCTTCACGAGACATGCAACTCCTCTGTAGCTTGACCGTGCTGCTTGGCGTCGCGTCCGGGTTTGCGGACCTTGCCCCGGAAGGCGCGGGGTACCCGCGCGTCCGCAAGAAGCTGATCGAATCAGGCTGGGGCATGCCCGATACTCAATGGCTGCCGCAGAATCTGGCGGAAATGGAGCAGCAGCCGTTCGACGGCATCACGCTACGGGCGGTTGGACATCGCAATGCGTCCAACAGCGTCCCTTTAACCCGAGCGTTCAACAACGAGGAATGGGAATCGTCGTGGTTTCAGTCGTGTGTGGACGACTTGCGCGCCTGCGCGTTCGCGCGGTTCACCGACAACTTCGTCGCGGTCAGCGCCAACCCGGGGAATGTGGATTGGTTCGACGACCAGGCGTGGAACCGGATCGCCACGCACTGGCGCATCGCGGCGTGGATCGCCAAGCAGGGCGATCTGAAGGGGATTCTGTTCGACCCCGAACCCTACGAAGGTCCCCACCAATTCCAGTACAAGGATGCGCTCCGCGCCCAACTGCCGGGCGAAACACGCTCTTTCGACGCGACTTGCGCCAAAGCGCGCGAGCGCGGCCGTCAGGTGATGAAGTCCTTGGCGCGTGAATATGCGGACATGACGATCCTCTGTTACTTCATGAACAGCTACAACTCTGGTGTCGTCGCACAGAACGACGTGCGTGCGGGCCTCGAGGAGAAAGTGTATGGCCTCTATCCAGCCTTTATAGACGGTTGGCTGGATGCGGCGCCTTCGACGATGACGTTCGTGGACGGTTGTGAGGGCGGTTATCTCTTCAACAGCGCGGGTGAGTACCTGGAGCAAGCGTTGGCGGTCAAGAATGTTTGTCAGCAACTCGTCTCTCCCGCGAACCGCGCCAAGTACCGAGCCCAAGTGCAGACGGGCTTCCCGATCTACCTGAATGTCTATATGAATTCCCCTGGCAGCAACTGGTCCCTGGATATGAAGGGTCAGTCGCCCTTGGAACGACTGCGCGTCAATCTCGATGCGGCGCTGCGTGTAACCGACGAATATGTGTGGATGTATAACGAGGTCTATCGCTGGTGGCCGCTGTCCGGACGCGAGCCCATGGCATATGCCATGAAGTCGCAACGGTGGCCGGAGGTCTTCCCCGGCTGCGCACGTGCCATGCGCCTGGCCGGTGCCAGGGCGAACGGTCTCGACGACTATGCGAGGGAACGTCTCGGCGCGGAGACGATAGCCAACCTGGCTCGAAACTGCGACTTCGGGTCGGACACCGCTGGCACCAACGCGTGGGGATGCTCGGACTGGAAAGAGGGCGGCGCACCGGCCGGCTGGACGACCTGGCAGGCCGACCCGGCCAAGGGCGTTTTTGCGTGGGACCGCGGGATCGGCTGTACGGGCAAAGGCTCGGCACGCATGGCGGGGGTCCAGATCGGGTGCTTTATTCAGACCTACAAGGTCAATCCCGCCGAGTGCTACGCCATCAGGGCCAAGCGTCGTGTACAGGGAACGGGCAAGGCGGTCATCACTGTCCGCTGGCAGTCGCCCGGCGGCAAGTGGACGGCGGAGGCGCAGGACCGGCGGACAGCATCGGCGGCATCCGATAGGGAGTGGAAGGAACTCGGCGTCGCGCTCGATGTTCCGCAGGGCGTGGGGATACTGGTGTTGTTGCTTGGGGCGGAAGGGCAGGCAACGCCGGAGGACCAGATTTGGTACGATGATATCCGCGTGCACAGGCTTGACTGACAACAGGCGAGAGACGGGAGCAGCAGGGATGCAGAAGCAACTTCGTATAGGAATCGTTGGCGTGGGGAACCGCGGCGCCTGTCTGGCCCGCAACGTGCTGGACAGCGGTCTGGCGACGGTGGTTGGAGGCATGGACGCCTTCCCGGAGCAAGCGCGGAAGTTCATGCAATACCACAAGCTTGATTTTCCGCTGAGCACGTCACGGGACGCGCTCCTTGCCGATCGCCTGCTGGATGGGGTGATCGTGGCGACGCCCGACGACTGCCATGCCGCGGACGCCTGCGC
The DNA here is from genome assembly GCA_028718445.1 of Kiritimatiellia bacterium. Classification (GTDB taxonomy): domain Bacteria; phylum Verrucomicrobiota; class Kiritimatiellia; order RFP12; family JAAYLN01; genus JAQULY01. The sequence goes on along the minus strand of JAQULY010000022.1, from coordinate 10,977 downwards.
CGCGCTGCGCGCGGGCAAGGCGGTCTTTTGCGAGAAGCCCATGGCCATATCCATCGAAGACTGCGATGCCATGCTACGGACGCAGAGCGAGACCGGCGGGGCGTTGAGGATCGGGTTCAACCTGCGCTTCCATCCCATGATCCGGGCAATGCGCGAGATTGTGCAGGCGGGGGAACTGGGCCGGCTGACAGCCGTGTGGGTGCGCCACTTCGTGGGGCATGGAGGCAACTTCTACTTCCAGGACTGGCATTCGCTGAAGGAACGGGCCAACTCCCTGCTGCTGCAGAAGGCGACGCACGATTTCGACGTCATCCACTTCGTCAGCGGGCGCTTCACGCGGCGGGTGGTGGCCCTGGGCGGCCGGGCTTACTACGGCGGGGACCGCCCCAACGATCTGACCTGTCCGGCCTGCGACGAACGCTTTACGTGCCCCGAGGCCATGCTCGACAGCGACAATTACCGCCGGCAGTGCGCGTTCCGTAAGGAGATAGATATCGAGGACAACGAGATGGTAATGATGGAGATGGAGGACGGCATCCTCGCCAACTACTCCCAGTGCCAGTTCACGCCCGACTATCACCGCAGCTACGTGTTCATCGGCACCCAGGGGCGCTTGGAGACGTTCATGACGCAGCACCGGCGGGGGGGCTGGCAGCGGGAGGATCGCCTGGAGGTCCTGTATCGAGATCTTCGTCCTGCCAAGACGTATCACTTTCCCGCCGTCAACGCCGCCGAGGGGCATGGCGGCGCCGATCCCCTGATGGTGCGCGATTGGCTGCGGTGCGTGCAAACGGGCGAGACGGATCGGGACAACCCGATCGCCGGGCGGCAGAGCGTGGCGGTGGGTTGTCTGGCCGCGCGGAGCCTACGCGGCGGCAACGCGTGGGAAAAGCTGCCGCGGCTGCCGGCGACGTGATGGACGTCGGCGGGGTGTGCGGGCATTAACCATAGGACGAGCGCGAAAAAAATGTGCTTGCACAGTGTGCTCCGTTCGTGTACATTTATCGTTAAACAATGAGCGGAGAAACCATGGAGGATGTGGCGCGGCGGGCGGGGGTCTCGCCCATGACCGTGTCGCTGGCGTTGCGGGCCGGCTGGGAAAACGGCCACCACGTCAGCGCGGCGACGCGTCAACGGGTGCTGGCGGCGGCCAACGCGCTTGGTTACAGCATGCATCCGGCGGCGCGGGCGTTGCGACATGGCTGCAGCTACAACATCGGTTTCCACATCAACCTCACGGCCTTCCAGTGGGGTGTCCCGGCATGGAGCAACGTGATTCTGCCCATGCAGCGGGAACTCTGGAAGAGCGGCTACCAGTTGGGCTTCTATCACTTCCGACCCGAGGACAGCGCCGAGTTCGGCGAATTCCTGTCGTCCGGCCGCTCAGTGGACGGCATCGTGACGCTGGGGCGCAACCTCAGCCGCCGCGAGACGGAGGTCATACGCGCCAGCGGCATCCGGGCGGTGTCGCTCTACGAGAAGCTGGCGGGATTCGTCTCCCTGCTGATTGACGAGGAGGCCGCCGGGCGTGCCGCCGCCGACTACCTGTACGAGCGCGGCCACCGGCGCGCCGGCATCCTCGCGCATGATATCCGGGTGAAACGGTGGAGCGGTCGTCTGACGGGCTTCCGGGAGCGTGCGGCGCAGATCGGGCTGGAAGTCCCCGCCGAAGCCGAGTTGCTGAGCGGGCCGGATGAGGACATCGCGGGCTCGGAGCGCCGCGTCGCCAGGGAACGGTTTCGCCGGTTCCTGGCGGACGGCGCGGCCGTGCGGTGTCTGTGGGTGCCGTCGGACTATCTCGCTTTCGGCGTGGTTGAGGAGATGGACGAGCAAGGCCTTCGCTTGGGCCGGGACTTCTCGGTACTCAGCTACGACAACTTCGAGGGGATGGGCCTGGCCCCGTGGGGCAAACCGCGGCTCACGAGCTTCTGCCCGCCTCTGGCCGAAATCGGGCAGCGAGCCGCGGCGATCCTGGCCGGTGAGGTGCGCGGGAACGAGCCGGATTGTCTGCGATTTCTTCCGCAACTGGTCGAACGTGGATCGGTCGCGGAGGTTGGCGCGAAGGAGAAGTCAGTTGGCAAGGTAGGAACGCGGTAGAACAAGGCAGAGCGACAGGACGGGCTTGCCGCTCGCAGCCGCCCATATTAGAGGAAAGGATGGAGATCATCATGAGAACGGGAATCAGCAAGACAACAAGTCTGACACTGGTTGCCGCAACGGGATGGTTCGCCTGGGGTATGACGGCGCGGGCGGACGCAGCTTCTGGGCCGTGGTACCGCAACCCCGTGACGAACGCAGCGTACCGCCAGGAGATCGTCATCTCCGGCGGCTTGACGGGCAGTGCGCTCACGAATTTCCCGGTGCTGGTGGTCATCACGAACCAGAACAACCCCATATTCGGGAAAGCGCAAAGCGACGGTGACGACATCATGTTCACATCCGCCGACGGGCGGACGCAGCTCTCCCACGAGATCGAGGCATACACCGACTCCGGCGTCAAGCGACTGGTAGCGTGGGTGAAACTGCCGCTGCTGCCGGGGGGGCGCGATACCGCGGTCCAGATGCTGTATGGGAACGAAGCGTTGGCCAGCCAACAAAACCCTGCCGGCGTTTGGGGAAGCGACTTTCTGGGTGTCTGGCACCTGAACGAGTCAGTGATCGCGGGGGAGACCAATTACGACTCCAGCGCGTCGGCTGCCCACGCCACCCGCTACGGCAGCGGCGCCGGCGGCACGGCGGGCAGGATTGCGGGCGGAAACGCCTACAACGGGGCGGACGACCATTCGCAGGCCGGCGGCGGTGTGTTCGTCAATACCAACGGCTTCACCGTGTCGGCGTGGTTGTACATGGCCGACACCAACAACCCGTTCCATGCGATTGAAGTGGGGACCGACCTGGGCTCGTACTTGGGCGTCTATCCGGAACGCGTGCCACTCTTCAGCGTTCGCAATGCCGCCGGAGAGCAAGTGGGAACGTACGGCCAGCCCATCTCGCTTGCCAGCTGGCACCATGTGGTCGGGGTTGCCCGGCCGACATACAGTCAGTTATTCGTTGATGGCGTTGACGTTGGCGCGACCTGGGGCACTCCCGGCGGACTGAGCTTGCTCACCCATTGCCGGTACATCGGTGGGGCTGTGGGATCGAGATTGAATGGGGCGCTGGACGAATTGCGTCTGTGCGGTGTGGCCCGCTCAGCCGACTGGATCAAGGCCTGCTATCGCAATCAAGGCGACCCGGATGCCTACATTGCCTTCGGTCCGGAGACGGGCAACGGTCAGTGGGAGTTCAGGCAGAAGATCGTGATCGGCGCCTCCATGGCGCCCAACACGGATCAGACCAACTTTCCCGTGCTGGTTGCCATCACGAACCAGGATAGTCGCGTGTTCGCCATGGCGCAGGCGGATGGGGACGATATTCTCTTCACCGCGGCGGACGGAACGACCAGGCTCGCGCACGAGACCGAGACCTACACGAACGCCGGCGCCAGGAATCTGCTGGCCTGGGTGAAGGTGCCGGCTCTGTCACATACCGCCGACACAACGGTCTGGATGTACTACGGCAACGACACCGTCTCGAAACAGGACGCCTCCGCCGGCGTCTGGGAAAACGCTTTTCTCGGCGTGTGGCACCTGGGCGAAGCGGTGAGCGCCGGGGGAATCAACTACGACTCCAGCGCATCGGCTGCGCATGCCACCCGTTGCGGCAGTGGCGCGGGAGGGGCGGAGGGCCGGATCGGCGGTGGCAACGCCTTCAACGGCTCGGACGACTTCGCACAGACACATGGAATCACCGTCCCCGCCACCGGATTCACCATCTCCGCCTGGGTCTGCCGCGACCCGAGTGCAACCGGTGCTAACTTCCATGCGATCGAAGGAAGCTACGGGCCGGCGTTCTACTTGACAATCACGGGATCCCCCTACTATCCACTATTCTGCATTGAGGACTCCATCCATGCGCAGCAAGGCTGCTACGGGAACGGTGGCGTTATTGCCACGGGCAACTGGCACCACTACGTGGCGACCGCCACGCCTGGCCGCCTGGATATTTATGTGGACGGGGTGAAGCAGACTCACGCGGATTGGGGTGCAGACCCGAACGGCATTAGCGCGCAGGTTCGCTGCAAGTTCATCGGCTGTTCGTCGCTGGCGCTAAGCGACTGCTGGCTCGGCAAACTGGACGAACTGCGTCTGTGCGGCGTGCCGCGCTCCGCCGACTGGATCGCGGCGTGTTACCGCAATCAGAGCAACCCGGGCTGGTTGACGTACGGCCCCGATGAGTCGCGTCTGCCGCGGGGCACGTGCGTTCTGGTCCGGTGATGTCCGCAACCCGTATGCCCAACAACCGAGGCCAGAAATGCCGGCAATGGTTGCCCAGTTCCTGGGCTTGTCGGTGAGCGTGGCGGTAGGGTGTCTGGCCGCGCGGCGCCTTGGCGGCGGCAACGCGTGGGAAACGCTGCCGCGGCTGCCGGCGACATGATGGGTGTCGCCGGGGTGTGCCGGAGATCGGCGAAATAGTACTTGCAGCGCGCGCTAGGTTCGTGTATATTTATCGTTAAACAATGAGCAGAAAAACCATGGAGGATGTGGCGCGGCGGGCGGGGGTCTCTACCATGACCGTGTCTTTGGCGTTGCGGGCCGGCTGGGAGGGCGGCCATCGCGTCAGCGCGGCGACGCGTCAACGGGTGCTGGAGGCGGCCAAGGCGCTTGGCTACAGCATGCATCCGGCGGCGCGGGCGTTGCGCCACGGCCGCAGTTACAATATCGGTTTTCACATCAACCTCGCAGCCTTCCAGTGGGGTGGCGTTCCGGCATGGAGCAACGTGATTCTGCCCATGCAGCGGGATCTTTGGAAGCGCGGCTACCAGTTGGGCTTTTATCATTTCCGGCCCGGGGACATCGCCGAGTTCGGCGAGTTCCTGTCGTCCGGTCGTTTCGTGGACGGCATCGTGACGCTGGGGCGCAACCTCAGCCGCCGCGAGGCGGATGTCATCCGCGCCAGCGGCATCCGGGCGGTGTCGCTCTATGAGAAGCTGGCGGGATTCGCCTCCCTGCTGATTGACGAGGAGGCCGCCGGTCGCGCCGCGGCCGACTACCTGTATGAACGCGGCCACCGCCAAGCCGGCATCCTGGCGCAGGACATCCGGGTGAAGCGCTGGACCGGTCGTTTGAGGGGCTTCCGGGAGCGCGCGGCGCAGATCGGGCTGGAGATCCCGGCCGAAGCCGAGTTACTGATCGGGCCGGACGAGGACATCGCGGGATCGGAGCGCCGGGTGGCGAGGGAGCTATTCCGCAAGTACGTGGCGGGCGGTGCCGCCGTGCGGTGTCTGTGGGTGCCATCGGACTATCTCGCGTTCGGCGTGGTTGAGGAGATGGACGAGCAGGGCCTGCACCTGGGCCGGGACTTCTCGGTGCTCAGCTACGACAACTTCGAGGGGATGGGCCTGGCTCCGTGGGGCAAGCCGCGGTTGACGAGCTTCTGCCCGCCGCTGGCCGACATCGGCCGGAGCGCGGCGGAGATCCTCGTTGCCGAGGCGGATGGCAAGGGGCCGGACTGTCGGCAATTTCAGGCGCGGCTGGTCGTGCGCGGATCCGTGGCGGACGGTCCCGCCGCGGTGTGAGCATAGAACGTCGGAAAGCATGAGGAGACTGAGGATGAAAGGCACAAGACGTAAGTTCCACGCCATCGGCATCGGCCTGCTCCTGTGCGGCGCGGCGCTGCCGCGGGCGGCAAGAGCGGACCGCACCGACTGGTACATGAATCCCATCAGGGATTTCGCCTACCGACAGGAGATCGTCATCTCCGGGAGCCTCGCCGACGGTGTGTTGACCAACTTCCCGCTTTTGGTTGCCATTACGAATCAAGACAATCCGGTCTTCGTGCACGCGCAAAGCAACGGGGATGACATCGCCTTTGCAGCCGCGGATACACTCACGAGTCTGGCCTGCGAAATTGAGGTGTACACCAACTCGTGCACCAGGCAGTTGATCGCGTGGGTCAACATGCCCGTGTTGTTGCCTGGACAGAGTACAACCATACTGATGCTCTACGGCAACCCGTCGTTACCGAGCCAACAGAACGTGGCCGGCGTGTGGACCAACGACTTCCTCGGGGTCTGGCACCTGAATGAGGCCATGTCGGCCGGTGGGACGAACTACGATTCCAGCGCTTCTCAAGCGCATGCCGTGCGGTACGGCAGCGCGCCATCGGGAGCCGCCGGCAAAATCGGCGGCGGGAACGCCTACAATGGTTCGGACGATTACTCGGGCGGGCCTGGCGTGGCCCTCGACACCAACGGTTTCACTGTGTCGGCGTGGTGTTATCTCACCGACACGAATAACATCTTCTACGCGATTGAGGTTGGGAACGACCCCGCGGAGTACTTGGGGCTGTATGGGACAGGTCAACCGTTGTTTTCGATTATTAACACCAATCCCCCGCCCGCCTTCAGGCAGGTCGGCACCTTTGGTCCGCCCCAGACGATTGGCGAATGGCACTATGTCGTGGGCGTTGCCCGTCCGACATACAACCAGCTTTTCGTGGATGGTGTGGACGTCGGCACTGCCTGGGGCACTCCCGCCGGCTTGGCCTGGTTCACACACTGCCAGTACATCGGCGGTACGCCGGGATCCCGGTGGCAAGGGAGCCTCGACGAGTTGCGTATGTGCGGCGAGGCGCGTTCGGCGGCCTGGATCAGGGCCTGTTATCGCAACCAGGGGAATCCCGACGCCTATCTTGCCGTAGGTGCAGAATCGGTAAATCGCCAGTGGGATTTCCGGCAAAAAGTGACCATCTCCGCTGCCATGGTTCCCAACACCGATCAGGTCGGTTTCCCGGTTCTTGTGCTCATCACCAATCGGCAGCACGACGTGTTCGCTCAGGCGCAGTCCAACGGCGCCGACATCCTGTTCACGACGGAAGACCGCACGAACAAGTTACCGCATCAGATTGAGACCTTCTCTGCCGGCGACACCAGTGTGCTGGCGGCATGGGTGCGGGTGCCCGTGCTGTCGCACACGAGCGACACCACGCTCTACATGTACTACGGGAACCCGACGGCCATGTCCCAGGCGGATCCGGACGACGTATGGACGAACAACTTCCTGGGGGTCTGGCACCTGAATGAAGCCGTGTCGGCCGGTGGGACGAACTGCGATTCCAGCCTGACGCGCGCGCATGCGCTCCGCTACGGCACGCCAGGGGGAACTGACGGAAAGATTGGTGGCGGAAACGCCTACAACGGGGCTGGCGATTTTTCGGCCGGGCCTGGGGTGGCCGTCAACACCAATGGCTTTACCCTGTCCGCCTGGGTCTACCCGCGGCAGGAGGGCCTCAAGATGATCGAGTGCGGGGCCGCCACGCCTGACTACCTATGCACCGTGGACGGCGCCGTTGGCCTCTTCTCCCAGCACGATAGCGTTCCCAATCAAATCACGACATATTCCGCTCCTCTGCTCACGGCTAGTAACTGGCACTATGTGGTCGCCGTGGCTTCACCGACGGCTTTCACCTTCTACGTGGATGGCAACCACGCGGGTGTCCAGGCGGCGAACGGTGTGCCTACATGCAGTCGGGCCGTTTATATCGGACACTATGTGACCCGGAACGATATCGACTGGAATGGAATGCTGGATGAAATGCGTGTCTGTGGCGTGCCCCGTTCGGCGGACTGGATCAAGACCTGTTACAACAATCAAGGCAATCCGGACGGCTTCTTGTCGTACGGCCTGCGCGAGGGCCGGCTGCGTGGCCTGACGATTATGCTGAGATAGGGTGCCGTAAACTACGTGACCGTGCGGTGTGCCTCGGATGACGAACCGATTGATGGGCGGTATATGCTGTGCGCTGGGCGTTCTGCCCATGCTGCTAGCGACGCTTGCCAGCGCAACTGCGCCCTGGTGGGAGCATGCCTATGAAGGCGGCGCGCTCCCTGAGCAGGCCCTTCCATCATGGGAAAAGGTGCAGGCTCGGGTCCAAGGTGGAATGACGATCACGGAGGCATGCCGAGGTGGCGTTCTCCGCCTGACGCACACCGGCCGCAACGTCAACCGCTACTTTCAACTGGCCGGCGGCGAGGCCGGTTCGTCCTGGCGCGGACAGAGCGAACTGGGGACCACCCTGGAGATCCGCATGCGCGTGGTTGCTCCGGTCTCCGGTGTTCCGTATGCGCTTGGAATCTTCCTGCTCGGCCTGAAGGCTGACGCACAGACCCATGCCGCGGCGCTGCAGGCGGGCCGGCGGGCGCTGACGTTTATGGGCAAGGAGCATTCTTTGGATCTCTCCGATTTTCATACCTTGCGCGTCACCTTCGATCCGGTTCGGGAAAAGTCATTTGGACTCTACCTGGATGGCTCCGCCATGCCTGTTGTCAAGGTCCCCATCACCGATGGAACGCGCCAGCCCCCGAACGATCCCCGCAACACCGTTTTATTTGGGACCACATTTGCCCCCTCGATGCAGGGGACGGTGGAGATTGACTACATCCGCTGGACCCATCGAGGCGCCTTGGCCCCCTCGGGCGCAGACGGACGAACCGAGAATGGAACGCAGGAGGCTCCAATGATGGTGCAAGCCAAACCCAAACCAACGCCCCCTCTTCCGGGGGCTGCGACCGAAGCGATCGAACGAGGACGAAATCTCGTGGACCGCTGGAGTCGCTGGCCGCTGATCGCCGTACCGCGCATAAGCCGTGCACCGGACATCGACGGCCGCCTGGACTCCAACGAGTGGGCGGCAGCCGCTTCGTTCACGGGCCTCATCGACTATCAGACGGACCAGGCATCCGCGAAAAGCTCCCGCTTCTACTTGTGCCGCTCAGACGATGCGATCTTTCTTGGATTTCATCTTGCCCGCCTTCCGGGCATGGCGCCGCGGGTAACCGCCTCCGAACCCGTGGCCAGCCTTTGGAACGCGGACGATGGATTGGAGGTATGCGTTTCGTGCGACACAAATTTCAGGACCGTCTTCAGTCTCTACGGCAACGGGGCTTCGGGCTGCTCGGACGGTTTCGCGTTCGGCGACGCATTCGACTCCACGCCACGCTTCGGTTGGGTATACCGTTCGAGGACACTCCCGGACGGCATCGAAGGCGAATTGAAGATCCCCGCGGATGCCTTTGACGAACAACTGAGAAAGCAGGGCTGCCAGCCCCGGCCTCTTCAGGCGGGTGACGAATGGCGCCTGAACGTCATGCGCGTGGACGTCCTGCCGGAAAAGGAGCAGGAGGACTGGTCCCGGATGTGGGGCGATGCATATGACGGGGCCCGCCTGGGCCGGCTTGTGTTCCCGCGACGGGACACGGCCGTTCGCATCGAGCGCGTGGGGGCGGTGGACACCGGCCAGGTGGGCTGGATCGGCGCCGTTCACAACGGCGCCGACTCGTCTGTCCGCCTGAAGGTGGAATACGAAGTGTATCGCGCCTCCACCGATCTCGTGGAGAAACGCTTCAACCTTATGCGCACATGGGACTTGATCGAACGTTTCCGCAAGGAAGGCCCCACCATCGAAGGCATTCCGCTGGCCGATCAGATTTCAGAGGAAGGTCATCTCGGTGTGCTCGGCGGTGCCTATGCCATCCTGAACGGCTCCACATCCACACTTGAAGTCGCGGCCGGCCAGGAGCTGCCCCTGCATATCGCCGTCCCTGCGCCACCAGGGCAGTTCCTGCTTGCGTTGCGAATAACGAATGAGGGCGACGGAACCAGGCTCTACGAACAGGTGTTGCCCGTGAACGTGTCGTCCAAGATGGAGGTGCGGCTGACCCGGCGGTTCCTGATGAAGGGGGGCGTGGAAGTACGTACGCGACTGGCCGCCGATTCCGGGATTGCGGCAGGTGCCAACCTGAAATTTTCGGTCGTTCCGGCGGGTGCAAAGGAGAACACGAAGCCGAAATTGTCCTGGGAGGAGAACGTTGGGTCTGGGTCCGACCAGTCAGAGCGCTTTGTTGACTTGGGGTCTTTGAGGGTCGGCTCGTACGAATTGCGGGCCGTCGCTGTGGATCACACGGGAAAGCGGCTCGCATCCGCCCAGGTTCCCTTCCGCAAGCCTTCCGCGCCGGATTGGTGGCGGAACAAGATCGGACGCACGGATAAGGTACTTCCCCCCTGGACGCCGGTGGAAGTCAAGCCGTCCGACACTCAACACCGAACACGCGTTTCGGTTTGGGGGCGAACCTTCCAGTTCCAACGGCAGGCGCCCTTTCCCGTGCAGATTACATGCCAAGGGCGAGAGTTGCTGGCCGCGCCCATTTCTCTGGAGGCGGCGGCTGGAGGGCGGACCGTAGGGCCAGCAGGAACGCTCCGGCTTCTGTCCGCCGCGCCGCATGCCGCCGTGTACGAGTCCCGCATCGCGGGGGAGGGCGTGGAGATCGTCACGACCATGACGGTCGAGTTTGACGGTCTATTGCGCTTCGTGATGGACGTTCGCGCCGGCACGCCGCTGGAGAGACTCGTGCTGTCCGTCCCGGTCCGGCGCGATGCGGTGACGCATTGGGGCGGATCGTATTTCGGAACGGACCTGCAAACGGCGTCTTACGGGCTGCGTGCGGGCCGGATCGAATCGCTCGCAAGCGCCTTCCCCAGAGGGGAACTTGGTTTCGCGGGGTTGTTTCAGTTCAGTGACGATCTCGGCGCGTTGCAGTGGATCTGCGAGGAGGATCGGAACTGGGAGAACTCCGATCGCGCTCGCGCCATGGAGGCGGTTGCCGACGTGGAGAAGGCCACGCTCCGGGTGCGCTTCATAGATAAGCCGACGCCGATCGAGGGCACGCGTCGCTATTCCTGGGCGCTCATGCCCACGCCGGTGAAGCCCATAGACTATCAACTTAACATGGACCTCATGACCATGAACGGTATGCCCAGCGGTTTGCCGGGCCAGCCGTGGGAACCGGAAAAGTTGGAACGGTACTTCGAGGACTGCCGCCGGCACGGGATCACCCATGTGATGTACGGGGGGTTCGGTCCTCCCTTCCATGCCGACGTA
>JAQULY010000021.1 GCA_028718445.1 Kiritimatiellia bacterium | reverse complement strand
GGACGAAGAGGACAACAAGAAACACCAATCGGGCCGCCCCGACTGACCCCGTCCTCCCGGGTTGCCCCCGCCCCCAGGTTGACCCCGCCGCCCCGACAAAATGCGAATTGCTGTTGTCCCGCAGCCCTGCACTGTCACGGTCCTCAGAGTATGGTATGCTTGCACCACTCCGCAAGGTCCGTTGCCGCCGAGTGTGGCGCGCCGTGGGCGGAGGCCGAGAGGAAATATGGGTAACTTGCGGCAGTGTTGGATAGTGGCGGGCGTTTTGGGCGCCTGTCTGTCGGTCGGTCACGCGGATGTGCGTCTGCCCCTGATCTTCGGCGATCATGCCGTGCTGCAGCGCGACAAGCCCATTCCCATCTGGGGCTGGGCCAGTCCTGCGGAGAAGGTCAAGGTGTCGCTGGACGGCGTGTCCACGCAGGCCGTCGCCGACGCGGCCGGCAACTGGCGCGTCGATCTGCCCGCGCGTGCCGCGGGCGGGGCACTGGAACTGAGGGTCGAGGGCAGCAACACGCTTGTCCGCCAGGACCTGGTCATGGGTGATGTCTGGGTCTGCAGTGGCCAGTCGAACATGGAGATGCCCCTGGTTGGCTGGGGCACATGGGAGGGCGAGCAGGATGCCGCCGCGGCGAATTTTCCGCTGATTCGCGCGATCAAGGCGCAGCACGTTCAGTCGGGTGACCGGCAAGCCGACCTGCCCGCGGGTGCAACCTGGCGGGTCTGTGCCGCTGCCACCGCCGGCGGCTTCTCGGCGGTCGGTTTCCATTTTGCCCGCGACATCCATCAGCGCACCCAGGTGCCGATCGGCCTGATCGACTGCAGTTGGAGCGGCGCGCCGATCGAGCCGTTCCTGGCGGCCGAAGGCTTGCGCAAGGTGCCCGAAATCAACGGGCCGTTCGAGGCAAGCCTGCTGGCCTACCGCCAGTCGTTGGCTTCCAGACTCGCGGAGATCGAGCAGTGGCTCACGGCAGCGAAGGCCGCCGTCAAGGCCGGTGAACTGCCGTCCGCGGACATCGGCAAACTGCCCAGCATGCCGCTGCTACAGGCCGCACCTCCGGGCATGTTCAACGCCATGGTCCATCCCTGCACCCGCTACCCGGTCAGGGGGTTCCTGTGGTACCAGGGGTGTTCGAACGGCTCCGAAGGCGAATCCTATCTGCACAAGATGAGGGCACTCGTGGCCGGTTGGCGCGCGCTCTGGGGCGACGATGCGCTGCCCTTCTATTTTGTCCAACTGGCCAACTTCACCGCCGACAACAACAATCCCGCGGGAGGTGACGGCTACGCCAACCTCCGCATGGCGCAGTTCGACAGCCTGCGGCAGATTCCCGGCAGCGGCATGGCGGTCACGATCGACATCGGGATGACGGGCGACATCCATCCGAAGAACAAAACCGACGTCGGGCAGCGCCTCGCGCGCTGGGCCCGGCGCGACGTCTATGGCGAAAAAGATCTGGTCGTATCCGGCCCCTGCTACCAGCGCATGGAGATCGAGAACGGCGCCATACGTCTGCATTTCGATCACGTCGGCAAGGGCCTGATGGTTGGGCGCAAGGACAAGCTGCTGCCGGTCGAGCCGGATCCCGATAAACCGCTGGCCCGCTTTGCCATTGCCGGCGAAGACAAGGTGTGGGTCTGGGCCGACGCCAAAATCGACGGCAACACGGTGGTTGTTTCGCATGCCACCGTGGCCAAGCCGGTGGCTGTGCGCTATGCCTTCTCCGCGAACCCGCTGGGCGCCAACCTGTACAACACCGAGGGCCTGCCAGCGTCGCCGTTCCGGACCGATCGGTGGTGACGCCTCGCTCCGCCAGGCGGGACGGTTGGCGTGCGCCAGTGATGGCCGTGTCGCGGAGAATTAGCCATCTCTCGGCTTTATCTCCCCCTTTTTCTGTCCATTTCGGTTGACGATTACGGGCGACGATTACGGTGGACGAGGATGTGTCTCCTCGTTTTCCGTGATCGTCGGCAGAATTGTCTCTTGACGGTTCCTCATTTCGAACCTGTTCGGCGAACGGCGAGGCCCGCCGTATCAATCGGTGTCCCCTGGAGCCGGCCGTCCCGGCCGGTCCGGACTGCTACTTGTCAGCGTCATCGAGCGGTCGGTCCGCCGACGTGCCCACCACGCCGTTGTAGCAGTGGTGCCAAGCATCCTGATATTCCGGCTTCCAGCGAGAGGGGCGCATGGTTCCAGTCCTTTCAGTGTGGGGGCAATCACGCACTCCACCTACGAAGGAACCAAGCTGCAGAATTTCCGCCCTCTCTGCCAGAATATTTCTGTACTATTCCTCTGTCCGCAGTTTATCAATCGGAGCATAGCAGGACCATGGCAACACATTTCGGTTATTTGCTCGACCCCACTTTATACCCGGATTACACCCGTCGCTCAATCAAGGTGCCGACATGGAAGACCTTTGACGAGAAGACGCAATTCTCCGTCCTGCGAGTCTTTGCCCAACGGGATGGTTGTCTCGTAGACTGGAAGGAGGAGCTCGATCGTCACGTGAACGAGCTGAAGCTCGGCCGCGTGATCTGGCCGCACGTTCAGACGATCTACGCCCGCAACTTCAGCGACCTCGTAGCGGAGATCAAGCGGAGGCGGTTGTATCTCTTCGACATCTGGGGCCATGTCCCCGGATCGGCAACCGAGGCCGAGTTTGCCCATTGGATTCCGCCCCCCGGGATGGTGGACGATCTCACCGCGGAACTCGGCGACCATTTTCTCGGCATTGACAACGGCGAGCAGGATGGACGCTATGTGGGTGGATATGCGCATCAGCAGTGCCCGAGTTTCTCCGATCGCGTTCGCCAGTATCTGAATTTCCATCGTCATTTCCTGCGGATGGGCGATGACCTCGGCAATTGCCTGAGCGCCCTGGTCTCGCTGAGTTTCGGACATTACTTCCTCAAGGAGGGCAATCATCTGCTGCTGGGCGCCGAGACCGCCCAGGCCCTGCCGAACAGCCAGATCTACTATGCGTTCATTCGTGGCGCGGGAAAGCAGTATGGCGTCCACTGGTTCGGCAACGCATCGGGATTCAACCGATGGGGATACAAGAGTTATGGCCCCGCCGAGGGGAATCCCTGCGGACCCGAGTTCGGCACCAGCCTCAATCTGCTCAAACGGCTGCTCTATTCTCATTGGATGTACAACTGCGTGATTGTCGGGTTCGAGCAGTCATGGCTTATGGAAGAAAATGTGGAGGAGCGGCTCGCGAACCCAACCGCCTGCAAGCAGAATGCGCAAGGCCACGCCGTCCTGTCGCCGCTCGGCGCGATTCAGGCCGGGGCGGTCCGGTGGGTCGAGACGCACGGTAGTCCCGGCGTCATGCATGCGCCGGTGGCTCTTCTCATGGACTTCTTTGCCGGCTGGGCGCCGCCGCGCCATCTGTACACACACAGCATCTACCAGGTCTGGGGCGGCATGCCCTACGAGAAGGGCGACTACCTGACGCACGCCGTGCTCTCGCTCCTCTATCCGGGCTATGAAGACGCCAGCTATTACCGGGATGAGCGGGGATTCATCTCGCCCACGCCCCATGGCGACATGGCCGACTGCCTGTTGTCCGACGCCCCCCGCTGGGTGCTCAAACAATATGGACTGGTGATCGTGGCCGGCCGCCTGCGGATGACGCTGGAACTGCGCGACAAGCTTCGGACCTTCGTGGAGAGCGGCGGCCACGTGGTAGTGACCGGCGCCCATGCAGGCGGTCTGATTCCGGGACTGGAACTGGAATCCGTGCCCGTGGCCATGCCCGCCGGAAGCGTTGTCGTCTGGGCCGACGGCAACAGCGTGAGAGAGTCGCATGCGTTCGACGTCTACCGCGCGAAGCTGCCTGCTGGCGCGACCGTGCGCGCCTCGTGCGACGGGCATCCGCTGGTCGTCGACGTTCCCCAGGGCGAGGGAACCTATACGGTCCTGCTCAGCCCGTTCGGATTGAACCGCGAGCCCCTGGTGACCGGCCCGATCCCGTATGCCGAGAATGCGCCGCTGCCCTGTCCCTATGTGATGCTGGAGCATGCGAAGAAGGCTCTGGCCACCGCGCTTGAGCGTCAGCAACTGTTCTCGGCCAACGCCGGGTTGAGCCTGATCACCTGCCGCAAAGACAAGGGCGTCTACACGCTGGGTGTGCAGAACAACGGGTTGCAGGCGCTTCCTCTTGAACTGGTCTCCCGCTGCGGGGAGATCGTCGCGACGAAGGAACTGGCCCTGGACCAGTCGGAGAAGGGAGCGACGGGATACTGGCCGCTCGGGTTTACGGACCATGACGGAGGGACGAGCGACGACCGGACGATCGCCGGAGGCGACGTGAGGATCTTTGAAGTCCGCGTACGGGAGGAGGGCGTTGCCTGCTTGCCCCCGCCGTCGCCTCCCACGCGACCGCGGGGACGAATGCTGGCCTTGCGCTCCGGGGACAGCATCCGGGATGAGATCCTGAGGCGTCCCACGTTCTTTCAGCACTTTGACGGGGTCAAGGTGGATTGGCGTCTTCTGCGTAGCCGCGATGCCGCGCAACTAAAGGAAGAAGGCGCATGGCTGGCCCGTCAACAGGCGCGGGTCGTCGTGGATGTCAGCGGTGGAATGAACTTCTATCCGGACTTGACGTTGCTCGACACCTTTGCGCCGCGGTACGAAGAGAGCGTGGCGGCCCTGGACGACGTGCTGTCCAAAATGGAGAAGCTGGGCAGCCGGGATGCCGTGTTCTCGCTGCACCGCAGCCCCGAGAACTACTGCACGCGGCAGCGGGCCGACGAACGGTTTCTCGCCGGCGTGCGCGATCTCTGCCGCCGGGCGGAAGCGTCAGGCGTGACGCTGCATCTTCAGCATCATCCGCACAAGTGGCATGGAACGGTCCGATTGACGTTGGATTTCATCCAGGCAGTCGGGGCCGGCAACCTGCGGTTCGCCCTGAACACGGGGCATGCGGTCATGACGCGGGAAGACGACTGGCAACAGGTCAAGGCCATGGCCGGTGACCGACTGCGGATGCTCCTGCTCAGCGCCCCGCGGCGCGACCTGTTTCATCAGATGCTGGACGCCCATGTCCCGATCGCGTCCGTGGAACCGCTCGTCGAAGAGCGCGACATCCGCGGTGACCTGTCCTTGCCGAAGGATTGGGTGGTTTTCGGACCATTACGCCGGGAGGATCCAGTTCTCCCGTCCGATGCGCTCAGAGCCCTGCCGGACTCGATCCACATCGCGGGGCAGCGGATCGAGGGGCGCCCGGTCTCCTCTGTGTATGGCCATTGCGACTTGACCTCTCTATTGGGCCGCCCGACTGTCGGCCGGACTGCCTACGCGTTTCTACGCTTCGAAACGCGGGAAGCAATCGAAGCGACCTTCGGGTTCGGCGCGGACTGGTGGCTGCAGGCCTGGATCGACGGCGCGTTGATTTGCGACACCACCGCGTACGGGAACGGCTCGCATCCTCCGTCGATGCACGATCATCTTGCCACGGTGAAACTCACACGCGGCGCGCATGTCCTGGCCGTGCGTTTGAGCGGCGGAAGCGAAACGATTGTTCTGGCGGTGGGCGGCCCCGGAGACTTGCGCCATCCGCTCAACGCGCTGTCAGCCGCCGCGTTGCGCGTCTTCGGCGATGTTCCGCAAGTTCTCGACGCCGACTACTCCAGTCAGGATGAGGAGTACCTGGACTGCAAGTCTGTTTGGGAAGACTGAGAAAGGCATAAGCAAGGGCAATCTGAACCACCGGATGCAGATGCGCCTTCGCCATGAGGCTTCGGCGAACCTCTTCAGGTGGATGCATACAGTGCCGCGTAGCGTTTCAGGTAGCGGGCCGGGATACGTATTTGGCAGCCGTCGCTGGCCCGTAGGACTCTTGCCGTCTTCCTTCCCGGCCAGTCCGGGGAAATCAGGTAGGCCGTCTTGACCGCAGCGAGCGGTAGCTCAAGAACAACATCATCGTCCAGAACGGGGAAGTTGACGGCATGGTTCTCGGGAATGACCTCGCCCAGCTTGATCTCCGACTCTCCGCGACAGTTGAGGAGGTGGACTACGATGGCTTTCCGCCCGCGGCGGGTCTGGTGGAAGACCTTGATCACCAGGCCGGCCGGCGCCTGAACGACCGCCGGAACCGGCCGGTCCAGCGCCCAGCGGACCGCCTGGATCATCAGGGACCTCTGCAGGTTCTGCTCCGCGACCGGCACGTCCGGCACGTCTGCGGTGTCACGACGTCTGGGTTTTCCCAGCGCGCATGCGGTGGTGTAAACCGCCATACCGGGCCGGTGCGCGAAATACACCCATTTGCCCTGTCCTCGTTTCTCGAACCGTACGCCGGTGCCTTCGGCGGTCGGCTTCGGTCCGACTCGCGGCGCCCCGGTTTCATCCTTCCAGCCGGTTTCATGCGTGAGGATAACGCTTCCACCGGTCGCCACGTACCTATCCAGGGCTCGGCCGGCCGCGTCACTTAGACAGGCCGCATTGGGGAGAATGACCAGCTTGTACGGCCGCAACCGGGCCTCCGTCAGGTCCGTGTCGGCGATGACCGCGTACTGCAGGTATTCATCCGTGAGGGCCTCGCACCAGCCGATCAATTCACGAACATAGTAGTTGTAACCACAGGCAAGCTGGCCGTCTTTATGGTCAGACATGTCGCGGGTTGCCGCCGAGAAGAGAAGCGCGATATTGGCTACCGGCCTGATCGCGCCGGCCAGCTCGCGTTCATGCTTCTTTTCCCAGGCGAACAGTTTGCCGAACTGCGCAACTTCCGCGGGTACGTTCTGCAATTGACCGCTGAAAGTCAGTCCGCCGACGGTCGTTGCCCAGATGCGCATGTTGTGGGCACTCCGCAGGG
Organism: Kiritimatiellia bacterium; assembly: GCA_028718445.1. Lineage (GTDB taxonomy): Bacteria > Verrucomicrobiota > Kiritimatiellia > RFP12 > JAAYLN01 > JAQULY01. Next base: position 16,634 of record JAQULY010000021.1, on the reverse strand, counting down.
CCCAGTTGATGAAGAGCTCCCGCGGATTGGGGTTGGCGACGGTGGCCAGCGTGGGCGTGCCATAACGATTGGTCAGCCCATTGTACAGCATGTACATGGCCGAAAGACGCCGCCAGCTGTACAGGATCGATGCCCCACCCGTCTCCAGGAATAGCATGTTCATGCCCCGCATCCGCTCGTCATTGCTGTCGCCGTATCGCTGGGTGACCGCCGGGCTCTCTTCGTCGTTATGGCAGCCCAGCAGGACCGGATGGGGGCATTCCTTCCGGAGGGCCGCCGCCAAGTCCCGGTAAAAATCGCCGACCGAGGCGCTGCGGAATCTCAACCAGGTCCGGAAGTCCGGATTGTCGAGCCGCCCCCAGAATGACTTCTCCCCGGCCGGCGGCGGCGTGAACCCGGTCTGCGCCCGGAACTTGGCCAGGCAATGCGGGCACACACAGTTGTGCCAGCCGGTCCGGAAATAGACCTCGTCCACCATGAAACCGTCTACCCCGGTCCCTGCCAGGACCTTCCGGCCGAGACGAAAATATTCCGCCCGGAAATCCGGGTTATTGATGCACCAGAGATACCAGCCGTCGCCTGACCAATCGCCCTTCCACTTGAGGAACGCGTAGGTCCCGGTCTGACCGTCGATGTTCAGCCATTCCCGGCGGGATTCTGGGAAATCGGTCAGACGGAAGCCGGCAAAGGCGGCGGTCGTGTGATGCACAATCCTGATCCCGGCGCGGTGGCACGCCTGGGCCGCTCGGCGGATGGCTTCCATCACCGGCTCGGTCAGGCCTTCGTGCTCGAAGCGGATCAGATGACGAATTCCATCGGTCAGCACGGCATTGACGCCGGCCCGCTGGAGCGCCCTTACGCCACGGGTGATTTCCGCGTCGTTCAGGGTTCCGGGGAAAGCGGGTTCCATGCATGACTCGTTCCCGGCGACCGGCGACACCGACCGGAGCCACCAGTGGGTCCAGCGCGAATTCCATAGCCAATCATTCTGTCGGCTGAGCTTGGTCATGGGGTCCTCCCCGGACACGTCAAATGCGAAGAATGGATACTGTGGAGTTGCTGCTGTAAGGGGTCATTTTTGGTTGTCCCCGTTGACCCCTTCAGATCAGCGGCAATCGCTGAGGCTCACCCGCTTCACGGCGCGACGATTGCCCGGCCTTACCTCCAGGTCGTTGCGGACGCGCCATTCGCTGGGCGACAGGCCCATTACGTGTTTGAACGTGCGGCTGAAAGCGTACGTCGACGTGAACCCGCACCTCGCGGCAATCTCCGTGAGCGTGCCGTCCGACGCCTCCATGAGGCGGCAAGCGTAAATCACCCGCCAGCGCCGGACATAGGCGCCCAAACCCGTGTGCGCGAAACGCTGAAAATCCCGGCAAAGCTTGCTTTCGGACATGGACAGCGCGCGGGCCATCTCCTTGATGCGGATCGTCGCCCCCATGTGCGTGACCACATACTGCTGAACGCTGGTAATCATCTCCTTGGCGGATGCAGGCATGTCGGAAGGCTTTGCCGGAGTGGCGCCGGAAGCCAATTCAAGGATCAGACGCCAGAGAGCGACGGCAACGTCAGCCGCTGCGGCTGGCGTCGCGGCAGCGTGTTGCGGGTAGTGGTCCAGCAACTCGCGGACATACTCCCACGCGGCCGCGGAAACCGACACCGGGGCGTCGCGCAACTGGCCCAGCATACTGGGGCTCTCGACATGGAACGATACGAATAGCCACGCCAGACGAGAACGGTCGATTTCGGCGTAGCAGTGGATCTGATGTGGAAAGATGAAAAGCGCCTGGCCGGGGCGCAGACGTATGCGTTTGCGGTCCAGCACGACGATCCCCGCACCTCCCAGGTTCACGATCAGAACGACCTGATCGGGATTGGCTAGGGGAACTTCGTGCAGGTGAGGGCGGCGGACGTGCCGGGAGAAGACGACGATGTTGGACGGAATGTCCAATGGAGGACGTTGCATGCCTACGCCGTGCAGCGCGGGCTCGGTCAAGGTCTGAAGTTGAAGCCGCAGATCGCGCGGACCGGCATTAACCTGCCGGTTTTTGTTAAAAAGAATCCGGCTTCGGCCATTGGCTTTCTTGTGCACAGTCATTAGTCTACAACTGTCGCTGGATCCCCTGCAAGATGTGCCCGGCAGGACCGCTCCAGCAATCGCGGCTAAAAAAAAGATCATTGCCCCGACCGACCCCGAGTGGTGACCGTCGGAAGACTAGCGTTAGGGATATGATTAAACACTCTCGACTGCACGACAACATGCCCCCGCCTTTTCAAGGCCAATGGCGAACGCTCGCGAATTGGGAACCCAAGTGTTTTCTGAAACGCAGGGGCGACAACAGCTTCTGGGATGTTGACCGACTGTGGACGCGCATTCACAGTCAACAGGCCATTCGGCGCATGAAGGCACTTGGCGTCAATAGCGTGCACATCCATTTCCACAAAGGCTACGGACTGGACTTCGAGAAGACGTCCATCGAGGAGGCCACGACTTGGGCCCGGCGCCTGCACGACAACGGGATCAGGGTGGGCGTTTACATCGGGTGCTCGTTCTTCACTGAAACCTTCAAGCATCCCGACTATGCCCGGATGATCACGACGCAAACCCCGGGATGGAGCAGCGAGCAGTACTTTCGCCAGTTCGTCTGCTTCAACAGCCCCTACACCTTCAAGTATTTCAAGGAAGTGATCCGCATCGCGATCGAGCGCGTCAAGGCGGACATCCTGCATTTCGACAACGCTTTTGTTTCGGGCTATCACGACACGCTGTGTCATTGCAGCTTCTGCCAGGAAGGATTCCAGAAGTACCTCGCGGAAGCGATCCCGGAAATCGCGGAGATTGCCGGATACGACGATCCGCGCTTGATCTCCCCGCCACCGGCCAATCGGGGCGCCGCGTTGTCCGGCGTCAGAGAAATGAAGGAACCCGGCTCGATCGCCTGGGCGCTTTACCACGCCTGGTCAGGTTGCCGGAATCTGAAGTCCTATGCCGACTATGCCCGCAGTCTGAAGAAGGACGTCATGATTTTCTACAATGGGGCCAACTTCTGCGGCATTACGCCGTTTTCACGTCCCGACGACGAGTTCGCGAAAATGTATCTGGCCGATATAACCTGCATCGAGGATGACAACGAGAATCCCGTTGGCGTTACACCGGACGGGATGCCCGTCTCCCGATTCCGACCGTACAAGGTTGGGAACCGCACGCGCACGCATGTGTGCTATTACATGAGCGAACGGGGCCGCAACAACCGTTTGCGTCTCGCCGAAGCCGCCGCCTTCAATTACAGCTCACTCGGAATCGTGGAGGCATCCATGCAATGGAACCGCCTTCTGACCGACAAGGCTGATGTCGCTTACCTGAACACTCTGGTCAAGAACGAGCGACTGTTTCTGGAAAGGCAGCCGTGGCATAAAGCGGCAGTTCTCCGTCACAACCGCAGCGCCTTGCTCAATCCGTTCCCGTGCGCCCTGACGCCCTATGTTGTCGAGCAGATGCTGTTCGAGCGCCACATCCCCTTTGCCATCGTCAGCGAGCGCGAGTTGGCAGCGCGCAGTCTTGGCACCGAATTCCACCTGCTGATACTGCCGGATGCGAAATGCCTGGATGACCGCGAACTGGACGCCATCAGGTCCTTTGTCAGGCGGGGCGGGAATTTGCTGACCATCGGCAGCAGCGCGACCGCCACGCCGTTCAACAAGTACAAACGGGACTGGGGATTCGAGGAGATCTTCAGACTGGGGATCAATCCCGGAGAGAAGTATGTGGACTACGAAGAAACCGCGGTTTCCGCGTTCGCTGCCGCCGCGCGTTCCCGGCACACCGCCGATATCCAGTGCGCGGCATATGGCCGGGGTCGTGCCATTTATCTCCCGGGATTGGACTTCGACCTGCCCGACAAGACGGGCCTGGTACGCCAGTCCGGCTTCGACTGGTACTACCATCCCTACTGGCGCAAGCCGCGCAATGCGGACGTCTTCCTGCGGGCGGTTGATGAATTGACGGGGGACCATTGGCAGTTGAGGACCGATCTGCCACGGCGGGTGGGCGTTGAGACCTACCGGGTCAGGAACGGTTACCGCCTGTATTTTGTGAATTTCGGCAACCCCGATCCCGTTGCGGCAAGCCGGCTGAGCGTCCGGTGGGATGCGCCATCCGGCCGCAATGTGAAGGCCGTCTGGCACGTCATGGGAGGAGATGATCAAAAACTGAAAGTGATCGAGGATGACGCTCGCACCGGACAACTGACCCTTCCGGCCTTCGATCTGTTGGGCGTCTTGAGTCTGCAGCCGTGACGGTCGATCTCAAACCGAACGAGGCAGCCGTCTGGCTGCTGTGAACAGGGCGGGCTTGCCGGTTTTTGTTAAAAGAAAGACGCCTTTGGCTATGTGCCGGCGATGTCGTCTGTGCGACAATATGGTTGCGTGTTTTCCATAGCTTCTCGTCGTGGCGGCTCCGCGGGGAACGCGGTGATAACCCGCCGGCGGGCAAAGGATGGCGAGACGCGCGGGAGTTGATTCGTCATGAAACAACAAAGAACCATGAAGCTGATGGGCTGCGTGCTGGGCTGCGCGTTGGCCATGACGGCCGGGGCGGCGGGCACGCACTATGTGGCGCAAGCCGGGCAGACACCGTCCGGGACGTACACGTCCTGGGAAACGGCGGCCAGCAACATCCAGGATGCCGTCGGCGCGGCGTTGAGCGGCGATACCGTGCTGGTCTCCAACGGGTTGTATAACGCGGGCGGCACCGTGAACGCGCGGGTCGACTTTAGCGGGAAAGCCATCTCCGTGCTGGCGGTCAGTACGAATCCATATGACACCATCGTCGATGGCGGCGGCACCAGCCGTTGCTTTAATGTCGACAAGCTCGGGACCCCCTCGCTCATCGCCGGATTTCTGATTACCAATGCGTGGGTTAATGCGCACGGCGGCGGAATGTATGTAGGAGCTTCTGATAATAAATTAGTGGTGACCAATTGCATCTTTGAGGGCAACGTTGTCCAGGCCGCCGGAATGTATGGTGGCGCCGTAATGGCGTACTATCCGAATGTGGTGACCCTCAAAAACTGCGTGCTGAGGGGCAATGCTTCACGCCTGAGCTATGGCGGGGGAGCGTATCAATGTGTGTTGACCAACGATTGCCAGGTGCTGAACAATAGCGCAACGAATGCCTTGGCCGGAGGACTTTTGATGTGTACGATGTATGGAGGATTGCTTGCCGGCAATCAGGCGCTTGGCCGTGCCGGTGGGGACCGGTGCACCTTATATAACGTCATTGTCAGCAACAATATGGCCACGGGAGATTCAACTCATAGCGGTTATGGCGGCTGCCTATCTGGCGGGAAGGCATACGGATGTTCTTTCTTCAATAACCGCGCTCCCAGCGGGTATGGCGGCGGAATATCCGACATCGGCACTTTGGCCTCCAACTGCTTGTTTAGCGGGAATTACGCTTACTGTGGCGGGGCCGCCTCGGATGGCACGATTTTGCTGAATTGCGTGATCTCGAACAATAGCGTAGCCGGCAACGGTTATGGCGCAGGAATGTATAATGGAGGGGTGGCGTCCAATTGCTTGTTTACAGCAAATACCGGTTACTTTGGCGGCGCCGCCTCCAAGGGTGTGACTTTGGTGGATTGCGTGATCTCGAACAATTCAACCCTATACATTCCCGGAATACATGCGGACGGCACAGCCGGTTCGGCATGCAAGGCGATCCGATGCGTCTTTATCGGCAACACGGCGACATATGGTTATGGGGGCGCAGCCATGAACTCATACCTGAACGATTGCCTGATTGTGAAGAATCATGTGAAATCTTCCAACATTTGGTACTGTTGGTTGGTCAATTGCACCGTCGTCAACAACGACACGGCGGGCACCGAGGCGGCCGTTTTGGGCGGCTCCTTGACGAATTGCATCGTATGGGGAAACCGCAAATCGGGGGGTGTGATCAACAACTATGGGAACAGCCCGGCGATCGCCTATTCCTGCACCACACCATTGCCGACCGGCGGTTCGGATGGCGGCGGCAATACGGACGAGGACCCACGGTTCGCGGACGCCGCCGGCGGAAACTACCGCCTGACCGGCCGGTCTTCTTACTGCGTCAACAAGGGAACTACGCTCGGCTGGATGGCGGGAACTATTGATCTCGACCGGCGTCCGCGTGTCCGGTCCGGCAGCGTGGACATGGGCGCGTATGAGTTCGTCCCGGCAGGCACCGTTTGTCTGGTCCGTTGAGTACGAAGCGATCATCATGCAGAAGCAAGCGTTCCCGCTGTGTGTCTGGGTACTGGCGCTCGGTCTGGGCCATGCGGCGGTCGGCCACGCTGCCACCGAACTGCTGAAGAACGGTTCTTTCGCGGATCCGGTCGTGTCGAACGCGCTGCCGCACTGGAGCGTCAACACATGGCAGAGCCGCGCCACGGCGACGGCGGTGACAGACCCGCAGACCGGGGCCTTCGTCCGGCTGAGCAATCCCTCGTCCGACGATCGTTGCGCGCTCACGCAATCGCTCCGCAACCTCTCGTTCCGCAAGGGAACGCTCCTGCGCCTGTCCGGACGCTACCGCACGGACGACTTCGCCCGGGGTGACGGTCCGCAGTTCTTCGTGTCCGTCCAGTTCGCGTTCAAGGTCACAACGGGCGCCACGCCTTCGCTGCATGTTACGCTCCAGTCCGCGGACGCGTGGACACCGTTCGAGCAGCGGATCGGGTTGGACAGGGCCTACGAGGTCGACGAGCTGGTCGCCACGATCGCGTTCATCCGGTGCCGGGGGACGCTGTCTTTGTCGCAACTGTCGCTGCAAGTCATCGAGCCGGCGGAGGATCTGACGCTCTTCAGCTTGAAGAAGACGCCACCGCTGGTTGATGGCGACCTGGGCGACCCCTGCTGGCAGGGCGCCCAGACCGCCGCCGGTTTCATGGCGCTGGGCAAGGTCGCGCCGGCCGCGGCGGACACCGAGGTTCGTAGCTGTTATGACGACGCGAATCTTTACCTGGCTATCAAGCTCAACGAGCCGCATACCGACAGGCTCCAGGTTTCGCCAAGGGGCGTCTTTGCCGGCGACTGCGTGGAGGTCTTCCTCGATCCGCGGAACGAAGGCCGGAGCTACTTCCATTTCGCCGTGGATTCCCATGGTAACCACTATGCCGGCTTCAACGATGGCACGGAGCAAACGCTGTCGCTCGAGATCGCGGCCCGGTCCGCTCGCGGGAATGGGTTCTGGGCGGTCGAGATGGCCATACCGTTTGCGGCGCTTGAAGCCCCCCTGCCACGTGACAATCAGAGGTGGCTTATTAACGTCGGCCGGGAGCGCTACGCGGTGACCCCCGGGGAAAATTCCTCCTGGGCGGCGCTGGGCGCCTTTAGTCAGCGGGAACGGTTCGGGAGACTCGCCTTCTACAGCCGCCACGAGATCGTCGCCGACATCAACTACTGGAACCAGTCGGACCGCGATCCGCTCATGATGAGACCCTCGGTCTCCGGCTACTTGATCGCCCAGGCCAACGCCGGCGCCAGACGGACGCCGACCTTGTGGACCTATGACCCCTTCGGCGCGGATCGGACCAACAAGGCTTGGAAGGGCCGGACTTATCCGGGCATCCATCAATCACGCCCGCTTGGCGAAAAGGAATACCCCGAGTTCTATCGGGCTGCGCAGGGCATCAACCGCTGCCTGATCGCCAAGGCCAGGGCGGACGAACGCCTGACCCAGTTGCGCCGGCAGGCCTACTACGCGGTCACGCGCGACGCGGAGGACACGACCGGAGTTCCGGCAACCCTGGAACAGGAGTCGGGCGCGATCGACGAGGAGATGAACGCCATCTACATGGCGTACGGCTCGGCTTGTGACGTGGGCTGGAGCAAAGACCGGCTGGAGGGCATCGATCGCCGCATCGCCGATCTCACGGCCACCATCGACGCGTTTCACAGGAAGACGGATGAAACCGCGGCCACTCTCGGAACGAAGTTGCAGGCGCAATCCCCCTGGAAACGCGCCGACCTGACTCTCGCGCCCGACGACCGGCGGCTGAACGCGGATGGCGCCACGCGCCGGTTCAGCTTCAGTGCATGGTCTTCCATACATTCCGGGACGGAGGAACCCTATTCCCTGCTCACCGCGTTCGATGCCGGCGCTTTGCACTGGCCGGCGGTGATTCCGCGGCCGCCGGAGTCGGGCAAGTATGATTACCTGGATCAAACAATCGGAGAGCATGGCTCGTTCGGTTTTCCCAAGGCGCTGACTCCGGTCGCCTTCGGCATTCACTCCTACTTGATGCCTTTAACCCAGGTTCTGGCGGAAAAGGCGAAAACCGATCCGGATATCGTCCTGCGTAGTCAGGACGGCCTGACCGGTACGATCGCTTCCGCCTTCGGTATCCCCAACTTCTGCAATGGCGGCAACCCCAACCATGCCGAGGTCAAGGCGTATGTTGACGACTACCTCAGAAAACTGGCGGCGTACGTGGCGCCGGGCGGCCGGATGGATTTCTTCCTGACTGCCTGGGAATCGAGCGTCTATTTCTACGGCGCGGGAACGAACGGGACGAGCAGCATGCGTTCCACCGGGTTCAACGTATCGGGCAAGGCGGCATTCCGCGAATATCTGCGGGAGCGATATGCGAACATCCGGAAGCTGAACCGGAAATGGCGCGCTTCCTACCCGTCATTCGACGCCATCGAACCGCCGGACGACAAGTACATCAGGCCGGCCGTCAAGCCGTCGGGACTGGTGTTTGAATTCGAGCGTTGGCAGCGCGTCAACTGGGTCCGCTACATCGCCGGACTGCGCGCCTCCCTTAAATCCGGGGCGCCGGACATTCCAGTCCAAGTCGACCCGTCCGTGGCGTTGCTGGAGATGAACGGCTACCTGCTTTTCAAGGAACAAGGGGCCGACATCTACGCCTATCACGACAATCCCGGTTCGGAAGAGGCCATGTGGAACTACCTCTCCACGATGAACCGCAAGTTCGGCAAGGTGCTGGGACACCAGGAGAACTATTTCCAGATGTACGCGGCCGCGCATCTGAATGACGAGCGCCTGGCGCAGCGCGATATTCGGAAATGGTTCTTCGATATGCTGATGCACGATATTCGGTACAGCACCTGGTGGTTGTCGTCCTACATGAGTCACAAGACGGATTACATCGTGGCTTATGGAGGGGGTACCTTCGGGGTGGATTACGACCAGACCATTCTGCGCTGGTCCATCGCGGGACTGGCGCCACTGTTCGACCGTTGCCGCAGTATCGAGCGGGCGCTGATCGAGAGTTCGCAGTATGTTCCGAAAACCGCCATCATTCAGCCCTGCACGACGGTCTTCATGCTGTCCGCCATGGGCCAGACATGCCAGCAGTCCACCGCCATCCGTGAAATGCTGCGCACCCACTACCAACTGCTCCTGCCGGGCAATCACCCGCACGACTACCTGCCCGAGGAAATGGTTCTAGATGGCAAGGCGGAACTCGCCGACTACTCGTGTCTGGTTCTTCCCTATGCGCCGTACATGACCGAAAAGTTCTCGCGCCTGATCATGAAGTGGGTGAAGAGGGGCGGCAATCTCATCGCCTTTGGCCCGTTCGCCGTGGCCGACGAGACGGGACGGGACCTCACGGCGGACGTTTCGTTGTTTCGTGCTCTGTTCCCGAACGTGCAGGTGACCGGGCCGAACGACTGGGGAACCCTTCGCGACGGGACTCCATGGGCAAAGGCCATGGAGGTACGCTCCCATGGCAAGGGCTCGGTGGTCTGTCTGAACCGGTCCGCGGACGTGATCATGCGCGATGCGTCCCTCGCGAAGTCGCTCCAGGAACACCTCGCCGTCGTCGCGGAACGGACGGCGGTTTCGCCGGCGCCGGACCTGAAGATTCTGACGCGGACGGGACGTCGCGGCGAGATGTACCTCTGTCTGCTCAACAACAACGTGGAAGCGCCGCTCGAGACGACGGTGACCGTGAGTGGCGCCTACCGTCAGGCGCTGGACATCCTGGTTCCCGGCTGGTGCCCGGTTCCCGCGGCGGCAAAGGACGACCAGACCTGCCTGAACGTCCGGCTGGACCCGGGCGACTTCACCCTGATCCTCTTGCGGCCATAGCAGCGGGCAGAATTGCGTGGCATGAGCACTATGACACGGCGAACGGCATGCGGCGCGGCGGCGGTATTGATTCTGGCGGCCTGCGTTGCGAAGTCGGAGACGGGCGTCGGAACCGCTCCAGCCAACATCCTGGCGAATTCCGATTTCCGCGAGGCCGGCGTCAGCGAGGCACAGCCGCGATGGTGGGCAATTTCCGAGGATGATCTGGCGGCAGGAAGAGTGCTCCGTCTGCAGGCATCCACGAATTCGGAAGCGCGAATCGTTAGGGCCGGCCCAGATTCGTATCCGGTGATGCGTCAGCCAGTGCTGCTGACCGCCGGGCGGAAATACACTGTCAAGGTCGTGGCGCGCTGCCGTTCAGGAGATTCCACGCTGGGGGTTTGCCAGCTTGGCTTCGGTGGGAGCGTCCGCCAGATTCTATGGCAGACGACCCTTACACGCGAATTCAGACCGTATGTGCGAACGTTCACCGCCGTCTTCGGCATGAATGCAATTTGCGTCTACAACGTCTCGCCGGCGGGCGGCGCCGTACGAGGCACGCTGGATCTCGCCTGCGTGTACCTGTACGACGGAGAATACGCCGAATCAGCGGAATGAGGGCGACGGCCTTGAACATTCAGCGTTGGATGTGGATCGATCTAATCGGGTTCGACAACACGGCTCCCGATTATGCGGTCAATGCGCTTTTCAGAAAGGCGGGATTCGTTCCTCAGGCGGTGTCTCTTCTGCTCCAGAATCCCGATTTCGTCCACACGCACGACGGGATCGACAGCGACCTGCCCCTGCCGGCCGACTGTTGCTCGTACGGGAGCCACCCGTTCAACGAGACGCGAAAACGCCAGGCCTGGACACAGAGGCAGCTCAAGGGTCTGGTGGATGAACTCCGCCGCCGGCATGTCGCCGCCTACGTTTCCGTCTTCGACTCATCGCCCGATTGCACATGGCTGGACACCCATCCGGAGATCCGCTATGTCAAGAACACTGGCGAACGGTCCAAAGGGCTTTTCTTCCTGAAGCGGTTCCGCGACGGCAGCACCTACGAGGACTTCTTTGTCCGACAACTCCTCCGCGTAATGCGTGACTACGGGTTCGACGGCTACCACATGGCCGACGGGTTCTGTCCCCCGCGGCTGCCGCTCTGCGCGGGAGACTTTTCGGACGACATGGTGGAACAGTTCCTCGGCGCGACGGAGATCACACTTCCGTCCGGCATGCCCGATCGTTGCGAAGACCGGCCCGAGGCGGTGTCCCGCCGCGCGGACTGGGTGTGGCGGGAGCATCGCGCCGAATGGATCGGCTTCCACGCGCGACGTCATGCCGCCTTTTGCCGTCGGCTGGTTCGGGAGATCCATGCCGCGGGCAGCATGATCGTCGCCAACACCGTGTGGACGAAGGATCCGCTCGAGACGTTGTACCGCTACGGCGTGGACATCCGCGCCTACGCCGAGGCCGGCCTGGACGGGTTTATCGCCGAGGCGGGAGCGGCGGCGCTGGAAACCATCGGCAACCGCGAAGCGGTCGCGGGCGACCCTCTGATCCACAGTTTTATGGCGGCTGCGCTCTTGACCAAGGCGTGTGTCGGATTGACGCCACTGCTCTGGCTCAACGGCGTCCAGGACATCCACGAACAGTGGAATGCGTTGCGCCACGCGCCCACTTGCCTTGAGCGCGAAATCCTGCATATGAGCAGCCTCTACCTCTGGTCGGGGAAGCATCGGCCCTCGCGGTGCGTTTCGGGACCGCTGGTGTGCCTGGCGGACAACCTCCGGCGCACGGAATGGGCCTGGCTGAACCGGCTCTGGCGGCTCGGATTCGCCAGCCGTCCAAACCGGCTTCTAGGCCTTACACTGGTCTGTTCCCGCCGCGACCTCGACCGTCACCTGGACGATTTCATCCGCTCCCGCCGCTGGCCGGCGCACCGGCTGGCGCACCGCCTGCTGGCGCTTGGAGCCCCGATACTTGCCGTTGCCGACCCCGCCGACCTCGGGACCGTCCGCGGCGCCATCGTCGTCTTCCATCCGCACCTCATGTCACCGCAGGATCTGGCACTCGTCCTTGCTCACCGCAACGGCCCGATCCTGCTGATCGACGCGCCCTGCGCGGCGATCGCCGACGCCTCCGTGAGCTTCGAGGACGACGGGCAGCCGGAGCCCCTGGCGTGCGCCGCCTACGGCGTGTCGGCGGAGACCGTCCCCGGCGTCTGCTCATCTCCGGCCTCGGCAACGCCGGCCAACGACCCTCTCGCGCAGGACCCGGCGAGTTGGCTCGAGGCCCTGCCATGTCAGCCGGTATCCGAGGGCTTCCTGCGCCGCTGCGCGGACCTGCTCATCGCGGCAGCGCGTGCGCCGCGCGTCACGCGCGGCCGCGAGGGAGTCCTCGTTCTGGGAACCGGGACGGAGCGGGTCACGCGCCTGCTGGTCTCGAACGACAACCTCGGCCGGGCCTACCCGAGAATCGAGATGGGGCGGGCCATCGCCGAGGGATGCGTGCGCAGCGAGTTCCCATGCATGCCGCTCTTCATGGAAAGCGACACGGCCTTCTCGGTGATGGTTCCGGGCCGTGGAATCACCGTCGTGGATGTCACGACACGCCGATCACAAACGAAAGCAACCTGATTATGGAGAATCGCGTTATCATCGCCGGCGGCGGCAACCGGGGCATGTGCTTCGCGCACATGCTTGCGCATGACCTGCGGCGCCCCGTCATGGCCATTGTCGAGAACGACACGGCCCGCCACGCGCCGATCCGCCAATGCCTGGCGGGATGGGGCATGTCGGACACGGCTCTGTACACCACGCTGCCTCGGGCGTTGGCGGCGATACCGCGCGCTCAGGCCAACGTCGTTTTTGTCATGACGCCCGACTGGACGCACCTGGAGGTGCTGCGCCCGGCCATTTCCGCCGGGTGCCACGTCTTCCTGGAGAAACCGCTGGCCACCACACCGGAGGACATCCTGGAGATTGTGCGCATGGCGCATGCGACCGACAGGACCGTGCAGGTCGGCTTTGTGCTGCGCTACTCGTCATTCATCCGCAAGGTCAAGGCGATTGTCGATTCCGGCGCCTTGGGGCGTCTGGTCATGATCCAGATGAACGAGCGCCTCAGTCTCAAGCACGGCGCGGTCTTCTGCCGGAGCTGGCACCGCAAAGTGCGTTATACTGGTGGATTCCTCAACGAGAAGTGCTCGCATGACCTCGATCTGCTCTGTTGGCTCAAGGAGGGACAGGCCACTCCGCGGGAAGTGTTCTCCCACGGCGGCAGGCATTTCACTCCCAGGCGGGATACGCCCGAAACCTGCTCCCGGTGCCGGCGGCGCCATTGTCCCTGGCGCGGGGATGGCGCGCGGTGCGTCTTCCATTCGGACGGGGACATCCTGGACCATCAGAGCGTCAGCGTGCTGTTTAGCGACGGCACTCAGGGGCAGTTCACCGTGGCCGCCATGAGTCCCGTCCCGGGCAGGGACCTTCGCCTCTTCGGCACGGACGGCTATCTGGAAGGCACCATGGAAACGGGCGCGTTACGGCTAAAGCGTTACTGGGATCCTTCCGGCTTAGAGGACATCTCGGTGGCGGCCAGCGACGGGCATGGCGGCGGTGATACCCGAATCGTCGCGGAGTTCATGGACTGCGTGGACCGGCACGAACAGCCCTTGTCGTCGGTGCTCGACGGTGCCCGCGCGAGTCTGCTGGCGTTCGCGGCGGATCGAAGCGTGACCACCCATCGCGCAATTCCTTTCGCCGGCATCGTGCGGCGCCTGACCGCCGAGGGACGGCGGCACGAACGGGTCAAGGGACGGCTGGCTCCGCTGGCCGGCCGCGGATTCGACGCCAACCTGGTCGTCAACGGCGCCCGCCGGGCCGCCGGATTCGATTTTACGATCGGCAATCCCACCGACTGGCCGCTCGATGTGCGCTTGTCTTTCAACGTCACAGGTGCGCGTATTCTACCGGATCGTTCGCAAAACCAGACCTTTTCCATACGGCAAGGGACCGTCGTCGTGACTCTCGACGCGCACGAACGCAAAGCGCTGCGCCTCCCGGGGCGGAAAGGGAGACTCACCGGCGTATTGGCGTCGGTGACCGCCGGGCAAACGGACAACATGCGTCACTTCATCTCGGAGAAGACGGCACTCTACCAGCGCGTGCAGGCCCTGACCGACGTGGATCTCGAAAAAATCCTGCGGCATCTCCAATCGGAGAAGAGCGTGCGGGAACTGCGAAGGGATACGCGGCTGCTTCTGTCGGCGGCGGCGAGAGGAGACGGCCTGACGCTGGCCAATCGCACCGGGGGGTACTTCATGTCCCGGTTGGAGAATTGCCTGCGCCTCGTCCCGGCAGAAGGGCAGCGCGCGCTCCCACATCCGGCGCGGCTGTTCGTCGCTTGCGGAAGCCGGGAGGCCTTTACGGATGCGGCCGGACGCACGTGGCGGCCGACTCAGCCCTGGATTGAGGGCGTGTCGCTCTGGGGAAATATTGGCGGGACGGCTTCCGTTTTCCCGCCAACGCCCATCCGGGGAACGCGCGACCCCAGGGCGTACTGGAACGATTGGCATGGGATGACCGGCTTCCGGTTCCGCCTGGCGAACGGGTTCTATACGGTGCGCCTGCACTTCGCCGAGACCTCGTTCGACCGGATCGGCCAACGTCGGTTCACTGTGCGCCTCCAGGATCGGCCAGTGCTGGAGGCGTTGGATGTCCTCAAAGAGGCCGGCGGCAAGTACCGCGCACTGGTCAGGACATTCTCCGTCGCGGTCACGAACGGCGTACTGGCTGTCGATTTCTCGCCGGAACGGGACGCGCCGACAAACGTCCCCATGGTCTGCGGCATCGAAGTGATCCGCACCGGCAAGCAGCGCTCCGTAGCAGTCTAGCTGAGAGATAGATTGGCGCTGAAGGTGGCGGTGCCAAGGGCGGAACGATTCCCGGAACAGAGTCTGCGGGAGATGACGGGGAGACGCAGGCTCTGCTCGGCGTGGCTATTGGTGGGCTGCACTCAGCCGGAACGCCCGGGCCACACCCTCGCAGCAGCATTGGCCGTCCAGGCAGTTGACACCCGCCGCGATGGCCGGACAGTCCTTGGCCGCGTCCGTCACGCCCTTGCCCGCCAGCATCAGGCCGTACTGGAGCGTGGCGCTGGTCAGGGCCAGCGTGCTGGTGCGCGCCACGGCGGCAGGCATGTTGGCGACGGCATAGTGCACGATGCCGTCCACCACATATGTCGGCTGGTCGTGCGTCGTTGCATGGGTGGTCTCCACGCAGCCGCCCTGGTCCACGGCCACGTCCACGATCACCGCTCCGGGTTTCATCAGCGCAAGTTGTGCGCGCCGCACCAGACGCGGCGCCCGGGCGCCGGGCAATAACACCGCGCCGATCAGCAGATCGCATTCCGCGATGGCAGCGGCGATGCTGTCCGGTGTGCTGTAAAGGGTGGTCAGCCGCATGTTGAACATGTCGTCAAGATACTCCAGCCGCCTGGCCGACACGTCCAGGACCGTCACGTCGGCGCCCATTCCGGCTGCCATCTTCGCGGCATTCGTGCCGACGACACCCCCGCCGAGAATGGCCACCTTGCCGGGACGTACACCGGGGACGCCGCCAAGCAGGACGCCGCGTCCACCGAAGGGCGTCTCGAGGCACTTGGCGCCCTCCTGCACGCTCAGTCGGCCGGCGATCTCGCTCATGGGCTTCAGACACGGCAAAGTGCCGTCCTCCAACCGGATCGTCTCATAGGCGACGGCGGCAACCCCGGACTGCAGCAGCGCCCTGGTCAGGGCCTCGTCGGCTGCCAGGTGGAGATAGGCGAACAGCAGCAGGCCCTTGCGGAAATACCCATACTCGGCGCCGATGGGCTCCTTGACTTTGACGATCATGTCCGCCTGCGCCCAGATGTCCTCCGTGCGGTCGCACATTCTCGCACCGGCAGCAACGTACGCCTCATCCTCGAACCCGGCGGCAGTGCCGGTCCCGGCTTGGACCGTGACCGTATGGCCAGCCGCGACATACGCGCGCACGCACGCCGGCGTCATTCCCGCACGGTACTCATGCCGCTTGATCTCCCTCGGCACTCCGATACGCATTGTTCACCCCCGATATGGACCCGGATGGTTCGAATCCTGTAATTGTCAAAAATACAGTATGGGTATGGCGTGGTCAATACGATGCACGCAGGCTAAACGCCGTGGTTTGCCCTGAGGCTTCCTGCCAGATCGCTTGACGGCAACATATATTATGTAATAATATGCTGCACGTAAGGACTCATAAGAATGACCTTCGCCGTCAAGATCGAGACCGCCGATCCCGTGCATCTGCAACTCGAGCGGTTTCTCCGGAAGGAACTGCGGGAGGGCCGTCTGGCGCCCGGCCAACGCCTGCCCACCACAGTCGAGTTGGCGCGCATATGGCACGTGGACTGCACGACCGTGCAGCGCGCGATCACTCCGTTGGTGGCGGAGGGGCTGGTCGAGCGGCGTCCCAGGCGCGGCACTTTCGTCACGAACACCGCCGCCAGGGGCAAGGGACAGATCGCGATCTTG